>CALCTX010000231.1 GCA_937907035.1 uncultured Selenomonadales bacterium | reverse complement strand
CCAAAGCTTTTCCCATCTCGCTTTCAAAGCCGAGCGATGGCATAAGCGGTGCAACCATAGCTGATGTTACGATCATCGCTACCGTTGATGCACCCATAGCAGTTTTTAAAAGTGCAGAAATAATAAACGGCAAGAAGACACCTACACTAAGAGAAAGGAGCGCTGAACTAAGCGATTCAGCCAACGGCAAAGTCTTCAAAATGGCACCGAAGGAACCACCGGCACCGGTAATTACAAGGATAGAAGCTGAATTCTGTACACCATCGCTCATCCATGCAAAAACATTATCTTTTTCAGATTCCGGAATAAGCGACATAGCCAAAAATATACCAAGGATCAAAGCAATTACAGGATCACCGATAAACGAAGCAAAATCTCTTACTGCGCCCGCTCCAAAAGGTTTAGACGGAAAATCAGCGATTGATTTTATCGCGATCAAGATTATCGGTAACATGATCGGAGCAAAGCTATGAACAACGCCCGGCAATTTACCATATTTTTCCATCAGTTCTTCTACTGTGAACTCCGGATTAGCCGGAATATCAAACTTTGATGCAACTTTTTTCGCATAGATCAAACCGGAAATCGTTGCCGGAATGGAAACTATCAAACCAACCATTATTACCAAGCCAAGATCCGCATGAAGCGTACCAGCCATTGCAATCGGTCCGGGAGTTGGCGGAACAAGGCAATGTGTAGCATAAAGGCCTGACGAAAGAGCTGTTCCCATAACTGCCAGCGAAAGTTTTGATCTGTCAGCTAAAGCTCTGGCAATCGGAGACAAAATGACAAAACCCGAATCACAGAAAACCGGAATACCGGTTATATATCCTGTAATGGCCATAGTCGCTACTGAACGTGCCTTACCTACAATCTTTAAAATAGTATTTGCCATAACCAATGCAGCACCGGTTTTTTCCAAAATCGTACCAATAATTGTACCGGCAACAATAACTATACCTATACTGGACAAAATACCACCAAAACCATTTTTTATCGTTGAAACGATCTTTGCTATCGGCATGCCGCTGGCTGCCCCAACGAAAATTGATACCAAAATCATCACTAAAAACGGATGCTGTTTATACTTGCTGATCGCAATGATCATCGCAACTACCGCAATAAAAATAATTGCGGCCATATATATACCTGACATAATAATCCTCCTAAAAACGATTTTTGTTTACTCAAATAACAACATATCTCCTGTAGAAAGCAGACAGCCGTTAAGGCTTTCATCTTTCTTCAAACGTTTCCTGACCATTTCCCCGGAACAGTGACATAGCGCCAACCGCCTGGTCTTCATCTTCTTTAATTCAGCTAATGTTATTTCAATCCTCTTTTCATCAGCCTCCATAAGATGAGTCCCACCAACAATACTGTAAATTGGCAATTTAAGGCGATTATAGACGGTTTCTGCAATATTTAAGATTCCCGGATGAGAACACCCGGTGATCAAAGCTGCTCCATCACCTTCCCTGACAACCAGACATATTTCATCTGAAAAATCATCAGGAATTCCTTCTGTGCCACAAACCATACGTGGTGGTATCGTTTCAAAAGCGTGTTTTCTTTCAAAATTTCCCACTAACCAGCAATAATCATCTATTTGCAAAATATCTTCACAAACTTTATGTGATATTTGCCATCTCTTAAGGTCTTCAGCTGAAAATCCTGCACCCAGGTAAGTATATTTTTTAGATTCCGGCTCATAGCCGTATTTTTCCCGCCAAAAATTCTTTCCCGTATACAATGTATGCGGATCAACATTTTTCAACAGTGACGGAAAACCACCGGCATGATCATAATGAGAATGACTGCAGGCAACGAATGCTATTTTTTCTAAATCAACATGCATTAAGGCGGCATTTTCCCAAGCCAGGCCAGTAGCACCGCAATCAAAAACAAACACGGTCTGAGGAGTCTCAACATACAAAGACAGTCCATGCTCATTGCCCAATGCCAAATGCTCGGAAGCAGTGTCTTCAACAAGCACCTTTAATGATACTGTCAAATTTTTCACCTCCCTATTCAAAACGTTTTTCTTTCGTATATACAATTATTATTATAAAATAATTGGTCTGCATAATCTATATTATGCAGACCAATAAATGCTATTATTTTTTGTTTTATATAACATTATTCGTTATCAATTTCCCTAAAAAACAAGACTGCCAAATAAAATATCGCGGCATATTTTGGCTGACGAACATCATATCCGGTAAGTTTGACCAACTTTTTTAACTTGTATTGCAAAGTATTCTTATGCAAATACATCAGTTTAGACATTTCACTCAACGATCCATCAGCAGCAAAATACGTTTCCAGCAAACTAATAACTTGCGGGATCTCCTCTTTATCATACCGTTTGAACAGTTTCTCCAAGTAATCAAATTTTGTTCCTTCTGATATTTCATGCAAAAACATCTCAATATTCAAGCGCCCATACAAAGATATTTTCCGGGGCAAATATTTCCCCAATCGCCAAGCTCTGTCAGCCTGCAAATAAGCTTCATGTATATTATCATTTACGCCATCAATACCGATCCGCAAATCATGGGAAAATTTTTTCTGAACTTCTTCATGCAATTGAACTGCAATAGTATAAAGTTCCTCATCGTCAAGAAACGGCAACAACAATATCTGGCGGGCAGAATTTCGTAATATCAAAGTACTTCGATGGTCAGCAAAAATAATTTTACTGATAAAATTTTCAATCCGTTCAATAAGTTCCTGCCCTTCCAAGGTATCAATATAATTTTCAACCTTATCCATACTGATGACAACAATCCGTCGCGGAACAGCTATATCAATTCCCAATTGTCGCCCGCGTTCTGCCAGGAAATCAGAGCGTAACATACCATTTCCCAAAACCCACTCTTCCAAAAAACGACTCAACACTCGCGTATCCAAACGTTTTTCATCTTCCTGTATTCGTTCTCTTATCAAGATTTCGGTCATTTTCTTTACGACTTTTCCATACCCGATAACTTGATCATAAGCCCCGGTAATACCGATAACTCCAATAATCTTATTCTTATAAAACAACGGAAGATTTATTCCCATGCGTGTGTCAGCTGTTGCTTCTTCAGCAGTAATATACAATTCAGGCAAATTTTCATCGATTATTTTTTTTGCTCCTTCGTGAAAATTCCCAATCCTCGAAACATCGGTACTGGCGATTATAAATCCTTTTTCATCCATCATATTTATTGAGACAATCAAGTAAAAAGAAGGATGCTTGGGGTGATTTGTTGTTTGTAAAAAATATTGAAAAA
>CALCTX010000230.1 GCA_937907035.1 uncultured Selenomonadales bacterium | reverse complement strand
TTCAAAGCTGCGGGCCAGATCGCCGATCTCATCGTCGCTGTTGCTGTCGATCTTGACGGAGAGATCTCCGTCAGCGATCTTTTCGGCATCTTCACCGAGTTCGTTGATCCGTCCGACAATGCTGCGATAGATCATCATGCCTATAACAAATGCCGCAACTACTGCCGCTGCACCGAAGCAGAGCATCAGGGTAACATTTTTATTGATATCGGCATTGGTTTCTGCCATGTGCTTTGCAGCGGCATCTTCGGCCAGCTGATAGATCTTCTCGAGATCAGCACTGATGACTTTGGCCTTATCTTGTGCTTTGCCAAGATCGCCATAAGAAATACTGCCCGGATCAGAAGCGTCAATCGTCCGTTTTTGCAGTTTGCGGTATTCCTCAACATCTTTGCGCAAAGCGGCCATAGCTTTTTTGCCTTCATCGCTCTTGGCACTGTTTTCCAATTTGGCGAGCTGCTCGTCCTGTTTATTTTTCAGCTCGCGCATTCTCTGCAGGGATTTTCCCCGCACATCGGCATTGGTACCGATCAAATGACGCAATAACTCGCCGCAATCGGCGTTGAAGTACATTCCCAGTGCTCCGGCTGTTCCCGCTGCCGATGCATCATCCTCATAGATGGTGTGGTAGCTGTTATTGACTTTTTTGGTCTGCATGATACCAAAGCCAAGGCTGATGATCAGCAGAACACTCAAAAACAAAACTAAGAGATTAAGCTTTGAACTAAGCTTTGAATCACTGAACATAAACACACCCCCGGAAATCCTTTAATATGGCTTATTCTTCAACATTCTCGGCAATATTTGATAAAAGCTCTTCATCCTCACAGGAGAACAATTTCTCCCAGTCGAGCAATAAAGCAACATTTTCCTCAGTCTTGCCGATGCCGCGAATATAATGATTCTGTACTGATTTCAACTGCGGCGGCGGTACAACATCTTTTTCCGGAATGACCAAAACCTCGGCTACACCATCAACGATAAGGCCGATAAGTACGCCGTTGACATCGATGACGATAACGCAGGTTCTGTCATTGTACTCCCGAAATTCTTTTTTGAAGCGCAAGCGCATATCGACAACCGGAATGATCTTGCCCCGAAGATTGATAATGCCTCTTACGTATTCCGGTACTTCCGGCACATCGGTGATAGCCTGGATACCGATTATTTCAATAACGACCCGGATGTCAATACCGTAGACTTCTTTGCCCATGACAAAGGTCAGATATTTATCTTTTTGGGTATCCTCGTCCTCGTCAAAAATATCCTTTTCTTCATCAGCCATTATTTTCACGCTCCTTAGGCTTCTTTAAATAACGCCCGGTTCAAGCTGACCGCATCAAGTATCAAGCTGATGCTGCCATCACCCAGCAGTGTGCAACCTGTGATCCCCTGTGTCTGCGAAACCTTTGCCAGATATTTCGGTACCGGTTTGACGACGATCTCCGATACGCCAAGCAGGCGATCGGCAAAGATCCCCATCATCCGCTTGTCGCTTTCAACCAGGATCAAAATACCTTTATCCAGCTCGGTTTCGGCATCACTGACACCATAGACCTTGCCCAGCCGGACTATCGGATAGCACTGGCCGCGGACCATGATCATCTCTGTACCATCCGGATCGTAGAAGACATCCTTCGGATCCGGGCGGAATGACTGCCGGACAGATATGATCGGGATCGTATAAGTCGCTTTGCCGACTTTCATCGACATACCTTCGATGATCGCCAGGGTAAGCGGTATTTTAAGCGTAGTCGTACTGCCCTGACCGGGGATACTGTCAACCAGTACCTGACCGCCAAGCTGCTTGATATTGGATACAACAACATCCATACCGACGCCGCGTCCGGAATACTCGGTAACAGCTTCTTTGGTCGAAAAGCCCGGTGCGAAAATAAAGGAATAGATTTCTTTATCCGTAAGCTCTGATTCCGGTTTGTTGATGATCCCGTTATTGCGGGCCCGCTCCAATATCTTTTCTTTATTGAGTCCGCCGCCGTCATCGATGATCCGGATCACAACCTCACTGCCGGAGTTATCAGCCGCCAGCGTTACGGTACCTTGTTCTGATTTGCCGTTAGCGATACGGACATCCGGCATTTCAATGCCGTGATCGATGGAATTGCGAATTATATGCATCAACGGGTCGCCAATATGATCAATAACGTTCTTATCTACTTCGGTATCCTCACCGACCAGAACCAGCTTGGCTTTTTTGCCGAGATTCTTTGTCATATCGCGAACGATACGGTTCATCTTCTGGAATGTCGCTTCAAGCGGTACCATGCGGATCGCCATGACGCTGTCCTGCAGTTCGCCGTTGATCTTGTGCAGCTGCCGGGCTGCTTTTTGGAACCCGTCTAATTCCAGACCTTTGAGTTCCGGATTCTGGGTAACCATAGCTTCGGCGATGACCAATTCGCCGACCAGATCCATCAGCCGGTCAAGTTTTTCAACCTTGACGCTGATAACCTGCGAATCGGAATGCTGGGCCGGTGCCGGCCGTTTGGACGATTCAACTTTCGGCTTTATCGGCTTGGCTTCAGCCTGCGCCTTGGCAACCTCAGCCAAGGTCGGCCAGAATTCGCATTCGCTGACATCATTCAATTCTTTAAGATCAAGCGATTTCAAGAATATCGTCTGATCGAGCAGTGCTTTAACCTCATCAATCCCTAACGCGGTCGTGAACCAAAGCTTAAAGCCTTTTTGCTTGATATATTCCGGCGAATCGGCATCTTCCAAAAGCCGCTCCGGTTTATAATGAACTTCGGTAACTTTGTCCTGAATGTTGTTTATAACCGCATAAGCTCTGACTTCTTCCATTTCACAGCCATCCTCAAAGAAGATAACTGCTGCATAGACATGGCTGCTTTTAGAAACTTCCGGTTCGGCTTTGGCCGGCGCAATATAAAATTGCTGAGCCGGTGCCGGAGATGGTGCAGCCTCGGCCGCCGGCGCCGAAGATTTTGAAGCCTTATACGTGCGCAAATCCTCATCCGGATCATCACCGTTGGCTTCTTTCATTGCCCGCAGGAACATTTTGGTCTGCTCGCACATATCGGCACTGTTGCCATCGGCTTCCGAACCTTCATCCAATTTGTCAGCCTCGCACCGGATAAAATCGGTAGCCGCCAAAACGAAATCTGTGATCGTGGAAACATCCAGCACCTGCGGATGCTTCTCCCGGATGTAGAAGAAAATATCCTCTACTGCGTGAGCCAGCGTTGAAACCTCATTCAGCATCATCATTGCTGCTGAACCTTTGATTGTGTGCATTGCCCGAAAAATCTCATTTACTTGTTCCTCGGAAAAGCTGCCGCTCTGTTCTGTCTCCAAAGCTAACCGTTCCAGCTCATCAAGAAACTGACGCGTTTCATAAAGAAACGCCTCCATCATCGGATCATGCTCTGCCACAAAGTTCATCTCCCCTCAATTTGGGATTTTTACCATAATTCATTTATCACGGATTATTTCCATATATATTATTGTATATTCCATTCATTTTGAAAATTTCCTTCTTTTTTTTAAATTCTTTATAAAAACTTCTTAAAAATATGTAAAATTTTATCAAAAAGGGACTGTCGCATTAAGCTGATATTCTTCTCGTCATTCCGGGCTCCGA
>CALCTX010000229.1 GCA_937907035.1 uncultured Selenomonadales bacterium | reverse complement strand
ATACAGACCTAATGCTATACTTACTGCATAAAAAATCTGCCCCAAAGCCATCGACAATCGGGTAATGCACACCATTAAGGTTAAGAATATCGCCAAATATTTTTCTAATTGTTCTTCTTTTAATGTCATTTAATCAATATGCTCCCTTGCGATTTAGTACTACACTGACAGTTTTCCAAAGATAAGCTATATCCATCCAGACAGACCAGTTATGAACATACCAAGAGTCCATCGCTACACGCTCATCATAAGTCGTATCGCTGCGACCACTTACCTGCCAGACACCGGTAATTCCCGGCGGGACAAGATAAAAGTCGTGGATATAATCACCATATTTTTCTATCTCGGCCTGCACTATCGGCCGCGGCCCAACAAGACTCATTTCGCCCTTGATGACATTGATAAGCTGTGGCAGTTCATCAAGACTGGTTTTTCTTAAGAACCCGCCAATTTTTGTGATCCGCGGATCATCCTTCAGCTTGAAATCCCGATTCCATTCTTCCCGGGCAGCCGGATTAGCCGCCAGATATTTTTCCAGTTCTTCCTGAGCATTGACACACATCGAACGGAATTTGTAGCAAGGGAATTCTTTGCCATGCTGTCCAACTCTCCTATGAGCAAAGAATATCGGTCCGGGATTATCTATGTAAATTAATATAGCGATCAAGACAAACACCGGCAATAAGACAATCGTTCCCAATCCGGCACAGATCAGATCAAATACCCGTTTAAACAATCGATTGTACCACTTGGCCAGATTGTTTTTTACCTGGATCATCATGAGCCCGGCATCGGCCAGACTGATAATCTCCAAGTTGCCCGGTGCTCCCATAAGATCAGGCACGAAGGATACCGAATCTACATACGGCTGGATCTTGTTGACTATCTCAATCTGCCGTTTTTGCTCAAGTCCCGGTGCCGCAATGATAACATGCTTAACATTAAGCAGGCGGATGATCTTATCTGCTTCAGCAAAGCCACCCAATATCCGGTATTGCTGCGGTATTATCTCTGATACCGGATCATCATCGATAAAGCCAATGACCCGATAGCCGTAACCTACTCCATTCGGAAAGCTCTCCATGATCTTTTCCGCAGTCAGTCCGGCACCAAGAAAGATGACCGGCATCTGAAATAACCGCACCTTGCTCATGATCTGCTTACAGAGATACCGGCCGCAAGTGATAAGGATAAATACAAAAATACCGGTAAAGCCTAAAAAGAGACGGGAAACGTTATTGGCGACATGACCGAAATACATCAGCAGGATCAACGCCGCCAGCCCATAAAATACATCCCAAAAGGTCCGGCGTATCGTCTTCCAGAACGGCCGGCCCAACAAACCGACCGAATTGGTATGCAAAAAGAAAACAAAGATCATCGGGATACGAAAATAGAGATACGGGGCATGGATATCGAACGGCATACCGATATACGGCGTCAAAAACTGACGCAGTTTTAAAGCCAGGAAAACCGCCAGCATGACCATCAGATAATCTGCGCATACCAAAAGCACCGGTTCTGCTATGCCGGCATAAAAGGTATTGCGTTTGATATTTATTTCTCTTGATATTGCGGAAATAAATGCTTAATTCTTCCTGTGTAGCA
>CALCTX010000228.1 GCA_937907035.1 uncultured Selenomonadales bacterium | reverse complement strand
TGATGTTCCGGGGGTTGCCGGGATCGAGCTGAATGTTTCCTGTCCGAATGTCAAAGAAGGCGGCATAGTATTCGGTACTGATCCGAAAGCAGCGGCAGCAGTTGTCCGTGAGGCAAAAAAGAATACAAAAAAACCGGTCATTCTGAAGCTTTCGCCAAATGTAACCGATGTTGTGACAATGGCCAAGGCAGTTGAAGATGCCGGAGCAGATGTTATTTCGCTTATAAATACATTGATGGGTATGGCGATTGATATAAGAACACAGCGTCCGGTGTTGGGCAATATCACCGGCGGTCTTTCCGGCCCATGTGTAAAGCCGGTTGCACTCAGAATGGTCTGGCAGGTAGCACAGGCTGTCAGCGTTCCGATTATCGGAATGGGTGGTATAATGACAGCAGAGGATGCGATAGAATTTTTCCTCGCCGGTGCAGATGCTGTATCAATCGGAACCGCTAATTTTGTAGATCCGCGTACGCCGGCGCTTATTGCCGATGGAATTGCGGGTTATCTTGAAGCAAATGGTTTGAACAACATAAAAGATTTAGTTGGGAAATTGAAGGTATAAATTATGGCAGATGAACGTTTGATAGCCGCCCTTGATGTGCATACGCTTGATGATGTAAAAAAACTTGTTGCTGAACTTGGTGACAGCGTGTCGTACTATAAGGTCGGTATGGAGCTGTATTACAGTATTGGCCGTGAAGTAATTGAATATCTGAATAAGGAGAACAAGGAAATCTTCCTTGATCTGAAGCTGCATGATATTCCTAATACAGTTGCAGAGGGCTTATGCTCTTTGATGAATCTTGGAGTATCAATGCTCAATGTTCATGCATCAGGCGGTTACACGATGATGAAAACCGCTGCTGATAAACTTAGAGCGGCAGCCCGGGAAGCAGGAGCAAAGGTTCCAAAAATTATTGCGGTTACTGTTTTGACAAGTATCGGTGATGATGACTGGAAAAAACTCGGCTATACCTGTCCAATTTCCGAACAGGTTGTCAGATTGGCAAAGCTTGCGAAAGAAGCCGGACTTGACGGCGTAGTTGCTTCACCAAATGAAGCGACGCTGATCCGTGAAGCGTGCGGCAAGGATTTTCTTATTGTTACGCCGGGGGTACGACCTGTCTGGTCAGCAAAAAATGACCAGAGCCGGATCGCAACTCCGTCAGCAGCTCTGAAAAACGGTGCTACTCATCTGGTAGTCGGGAGACCGATCCGTACTGCAGACAGCCCGAAGGAAGCAGCAGAAAAAATAATTGCAGAAATGAGGAGTGTTTGAACATGACCGAAGCAGAAGTTAAAGAATTATTTTTGAAGACTCAGGCCATCATGGAGGGACATTTCCTGTTGACGTCAGGCCTGCACAGCCAGTTTTACGTTGAAAAGTTTAATGTGCTTCAACAGCCGAAGTATACAGAAATGATGTGTCAGGAACTGGCCAGAAGATTTGCCGATAAGAATATTGAAACAGTTGTCGGTCCTATGACGGGCGGTATTATTCTGGCTCATGAAACAGGTAAGGCACTTGGTACCAGAGCTATATTTACCGAGCGGGAAAACGGCCACATGACATTTAAACGCGGCTTCAGCCTCAAAGAAGGCGAGCGCGTTCTCATAGTTGAGGATATTGTCACTACCGGCGGATCTGTCAAAGAGGTTATTGACGTTGTAAAGAAGGCTGGCGGTGTGCCGGTTGCAGTTGGTCTGCTCGTTGACCGCAGCGGCGGTAAAGTCGATTTTGACGGTGTTCCTTATGAGGCACTTTTGCATCTTGACGTCAAAACTTACACACCGGAAGAATGTCCGCTTTGCAAAAAGGGTGTTGAGATGACGAAGAGAGGCCGCACCGGTAAATAAGAATACAGAAATCGCCGATAATGGCTGAATACTTTGTTGCTACGCGCGGGACTTCCTCAACGTAC
>CALCTX010000227.1 GCA_937907035.1 uncultured Selenomonadales bacterium | reverse complement strand
GTAAGAGGAACAATTAACTTGGAAATTAAATCTGTACCTGTTTTTTCAGTGTACTCAATCACTACTCACACGCAAGTTCGTGTGTTTAGTTAAGTTTAGGGGGAATGAGGTAAGTGTCTTGGAATCCATACGAAGAAATCAATAAAGCTCAAGCTATGTCTGCTTCTTTAAAGCAACTTCCAAATTCTTCGACCAGCAATTTTGTCCGGGTATAACGGTGCGGCTGAAATGCACATATCAAACGTTTATGTTCGGTCTGTCGGGCCGCTATCAATGTTGATGCTATCTCGGTCGGATGATGAGCATAATCATCAACTACCCAGACGCCGGCTTTTCTTCCTTTAGTCTCAAACCGACGCTTTGCCCCATTAAACAAAGTAAATCCTTCGGCAATTTTATCAAAATCGACCTCAGCCAGTCTGGCAACCGCCACTGTCGCCAATGCATTTAACACATTATGTCTGCCGGGAATATTGAGTACGATCCGCCCCAATTTCTCTCCTTTGTACTGCACAGCAAACGATATCCCGGCTCCCTGCGGTTTTATGTCAACTGCCTTATAATCAGCCTCATGATCTATCGCATAAGAAATAATCGGTCGCTTAACCTGCGCCGCAATATTTCGGATGTTTTCATTATCAAAACAAAGTATTGCATTACCGGTTTCATGATCAATGTTTTCGATAAACTGACGAAATGCCTTACGGATATTATCCATAGTTCCATAATAATCCATATGGTCATCTTCAACATTTGTTACAACTGCAATATGCGGCTTAAGCTTCAAAAATGACCCATCACTCTCGTCTGCTTCAGAAACCAGATATTTCCCCTTCCCCAATTTCGCATTGCTGCCAAGATAATCCACTTCACCACCAATAATAATTGTCGGCGAAACTCCGGCATGATCGAGAACAACTCCGATCATAGACGTCGTCGTAGTTTTTCCATGTGCTCCGGCAACAGCAATGCCTTCGGCCGCATTAAGCAAAAACGCATTCACATCAGAACGATGCAACCGCTTCAAACCGCGCTCCTTAGCAGCGATCACTTCCGGATTGCTATCCGGTATTGCTGTTGATACAACAATTGCCTCGGCACCATCAACATTCCCGGCAGCATGGCCCTGCCAGATCTGTGCCCCCCTGTCCGACAATTGCTCAACTATCGGCGATTTTTTCATATCGGATCCGGTAACTGTATAACCTTTGTCAATGAGGATCCGTGCCAATGCACTCATTCCGGCTCCGCCAATCCCTATAAAATGTACCTTTTTTATTCCCTTAAGCATTACGCTTCTCCTTTCCCTGCGCTAATGCAATTACCATCTTCGCAATTTCTTCCGCTGCCTGCGGCTTACCCAATGTCTTACTTGCCCGACGCATCTCGTCCAGCTTCAATTCATCACTGAACAATTCCATGATTATGGAATTTATTCTTTCAGCAGACACATCTTTGTCCAAGATCACCCGTGCAGCTCCATTTTTTTCAACAGCCTTAGCATTGAATTCCTGATGATTTTCGGCTGCATACGGATAAGGAACCAATATCGACGGAATCCCTCGAGCTGTAAGCTCAGCTATGCCAATAGCCCCTGCACGGAAAATTGCCAAATCTGTCGCTGCCATTGCAAACGGCATATTATACAGATATGGTTTGACAAAAATATTTCCTGCTGTTTCAAGGTCAATACCGGCAGCATCCATTTCACGTATAACTTCATCATAACCGTTTCTGCCTGTAACATGCAATATCTGTACAGACTTATTGCCGGCATAATATCGGTGTACACCGATCATAGCTTTATTGATACTGCGTGCTCCCCTGCTGCCACCGGAAACCAGTATAGTCCTTTTCTGCGGGTCAAGT
>CALCTX010000226.1 GCA_937907035.1 uncultured Selenomonadales bacterium | reverse complement strand
CGATCCAGCGGATTGTTATGTATCGCTCCGGAGAGGCTAAAAGCGGGGCAGTTTCTTTGACTAAACTGCTCATTGAGTCTACAGAAGAGATCATCAAGGCATTTTCTTTGTTAAAGGATATAAAAAAGAATCAGACGACTATACTCGAAGCGACGCATAAAATTTGTAAGCTTGAAAGCGAAGGCGATCGCGTATATCGTCATGAAATAGCATATTTATTTGATAATGTAAAAGATCCTATCGAACTTATCAAGTGGAAGGATATTTTGGAGAATTTGGAGGAGACCTTGGATCATTGTGAGGATGTTGCAGATATGATCCGGGGGGTAGTAATGAAGTATGCCTGAGTTAAAGTATTTGATCTTTACAGTCATAGCTTTAGCCCTGATATTTGATTTTATCAATGGCTTCCATGATACGGCGAATGCAATCGCGACTTCAGTTTCAACACGGGCAATAAAGCCGAATCATGCGATCATTATGGCTGCCTGCTTGAATTTTTTAGGTGCTATGTACAGTACCGGTGTTGCTAAAACAATCGGAGCAGATATAGTTCGTTCGGCTAATCACATTGATGAGCGGATTATTATAGCAGCGTTAGGTGGCGCTGTTTTTTGGAATCTCCTGACATGGTGGATAGGTTTGCCAAGCAGTTCATCTCATGCTTTGGTTGGCGGTATTATTGGTGCGATGCTGGTTTCTGTCGGAGCTTCAGGTCTTAATTTTTGGGGTATAGGTAAGATAGTTTTATCACTTATATTGTCACCGGTAATAGCGATAATATCCGGTTGTGTTGTTATGCTCATATTGTATCGGTTGTTTGGACGGTTTAGTCCGACGATGATAAATTGGCGGTTTAAAAAAATGCAAATAGTATCCGCGGCGATGATGGCTTTTTCACATGGCTCCAATGATGCTCAAAAATCAATGGGTATCATTACTTTGGCGTTGTTGAGCGGTGGATATATTGATGTTTTTGAAGTGCCTAATTGGGTAAAATTGTCGGCAGCAATAGCAATGGCTATTGGCACTTCACTTGGTGGCTGGCGGATCATAAAGACAATTGGCGGCAAGATATTTAAATTGGAGCCGATCAGCGGATTTGCTGCGGATCTCAATTCTTCGCTGGTTGTTTTTGCCGCAACGTTGCTTCATTTGCCGGTAAGTACGACTCACGTTGTTTCCGGTTCTATCATGGGCGTAGGAACAGCAAAACGTATAAGTGCAGTACGCTGGGGCGTAGCTCAGCAGATGCTGGTGGCTTGGGTACTTACTATTCCTTGTACGGCATTGGTCGGGTCGTTGTTGTATCAAATTGTATTATGGGTTTTCTGATGTGTGGCTTGAGAATAGATCGTCAGCGATTGATTCCGGGCCTTTTATTTTTAACTGGGAGTGAAAATGATGGAAAAGTTTTTTTCAAAAAAGGATGGACACATTTATAGCTCAGAGACATTGTTGCAGGACATAGCACCTTCTTATCAAAAATATTATGACAGCAAAATTGTCGGGGCAGTGGTTAACAATAAGTTATGTGATCTTAAAGATAAGATTGGCGAATACGAAAATTTCTTTTTTATCGAACTTTCAAGTGAGTTGGGGAATCGTATATTCAAACGTTCAGTCAGATTTTTGCTGGTGACTGCCGCAGCAGAATTGTATCCGCAACTGGAAGTTATTGTAAAATTTACGGTAAATAGTGGCCTTTATTGCGTATTTGAGCCGGCTGAGATGGCAACTCCTGAAGTTGTAAATAATATTGAGCGCCGTATGCGGGAAATTGTGAAGGAAGGCCGACCGTTTATCAAACGGTATCTCCATAGGGAAGATGCTATTCGCTTGTTTAAAGATAAACGTTATATAGCTAAGGCAAATTTATTGTCTGGCTTAAAACGCGAATATGTATCGGTTTATTATTGCGGTGATACTTATGATTATATGTTTGGAGCAATGATGAGCAATACATCAGAACTTGATAAATTTGAAATAGACAGTTTCCGCGATGGAGTCCTTTTGCGAAGTCTGATTATAGGAACTGAAGATAAGGTCGCAACGATGACTGATCAAAGCAAATTCTGTTCTATCCTTGATGAAACGGAAAAATTGGCAGGAATATTGGAGTGCAGCTATGTTCCGGATCTTAATCGTTATATACGCACCGGAAAAATTGGGGAACTGATCCATCTGTCAGAATTATTGCATGAGACCAGGTTGTCTGAGATAGCATGGGAAATAAAGCAAAATATTGCCAAAAAGCGTCTTATCCTTATAGCCGGTCCATCATCATCAGGCAAGACATCATTTGCTCAACGATTAAAGATGCATTTGCGTTTGCACAATATTAAAGCTGTATCAGTTTCAATGGATGATTATTATTGTAATCGTGTTGATACACCGCGTTTGCCTGATGGTAATTATGATTTCGAGTGTTTGGAAGCATTGGATGTAAAATTATTTAACGATCATCTTAAACGGTTACTGGATGGTGAAGCAGTTAGTTTGCCACGTTATAATTTTCAAACCGGCGAACGGGAAAAAGAAGGCTCTTTGCCAATGTGCCTGTCGCCTGATCAGCCGATTATCGTTGAAGGGATACATGGACTGAATGAGGCACTGACGCCGATTATTCCGCGTGAGATGAAATATAAAATTTACGTCAGTGCACTTACACCGCTAAATCTGGATATGCATAATCGACTGCATACGACAGATACTCGTTTGGTACGTCGAATTGTAAGGGATTATAAATATCGTTCGTCACCGGCGACTAAAAATTTACGGCAGTGGGAAAGTGTACGAGCAGGGGAAGAAAAATATATTTTCCCGTTCCAAGAGGAAGCAGATGCTATATTTAACACAACCTTATTTTATGAATTGGCCGTGTTGAAAAAATATCTTGTTCCAATTATTGATGAGGTGCCAAAATCTGATCCGTTTTATACATTTGCACGTTCGATCAGGGATTATTGTGATTACTTTGAAAGCATTGATGACGAGTCTGATATACCAAATTGTTCTATTTTACGGGAATTTATTGGTGGTTCCTGGTTTTTCGATAAAGATGGAAAATTGAAGGAATAGTGTGCGAAATTCAATAAGCTATGTTATAATAATGGTTGAATATGAAAAAGCGAATGTGGTTATAACATTTGCTTATTTCAAAAAATAATTGGAGGTAGAGAAAAGTGAAACGTATTTTAGCTTTATGCATGATGCTGGTATTCGCACTCAGCGTATTCAGCGGTTGCGGTGGTGGAGACCAGAAGAAAGCGGAGACAAAGAAAGATGCCGGTAAAAAAATTGTTATTGGTCTCGATGATAATTTCCCGCCGATGGGGTTTGTCAATGAAAAGAATGAGATTGTTGGTTATGATATTGATTTGGCAAAAGAAGCTGCAAAGCGTCTTAAGAGAGAAGTACAGTTCAAGCCTATCGATTGGGCAAGTAAGGAAGCTGAACTTAAGAGTGGCCGTGTGGATGCTCTTTGGAATGGTCTTGACATTATTGATTCCCGTAAGAAAAACATGGATTTCTCTGATCCGTACATGAATAACTGTCAGATTTTGTTTGTAAAAGCTGGCCGCACTGATATTAAGGGCGAAGCTGATCTCGCTGGCAAGATTGTAGCTACTCAGAGTGGTGGCGGTACTGCGGAAGAGTATCTTGATGGCAATAAAGAACTCAATTCAACATTCAAGGAACTTAAAAAGTATCCGGATTATATTTCCGCTTTCATGGATCTTGAAAATGGCCGTATTGATGTAATTCTCTGTGATGAAATAATTGGCCGCTATTACATGAGCAAGCATAAGGATAAAATCGCTGCTGTTGATGGTAAACCAGTCGGTCCGGTCAGCCAGTTCGGTATCGGATTCCGCAAAGGTGACAATGCACTTCGGGAAGATGTTCAAAAAGTCCTGAATGAAATGAAAAAGGACGGTACTATGAAGAAAATCTCCGAAAAGTGGTTTGGCAAAGATTTGACGGCAAAATAAGCTGTTCTATTGGGCGGAGCATTTGTGTTCCGCCCATTTTTTACATAGGAGAGTGTATAATGCGGCTTAAATTTGTCAAAGCAAGTCCATGCAGTAATACAACAGTATTTATTCTTGATGAGGTAGATAAGTCACAGTACAGCAAAGTTGCCGCTGCTGTGATGGATTATGATCATCTTTATGCTGAACAGCTGGGGTATATTGTACCGGCGGCTGACGGACAGGCTGTTTTTCGTTTGGAAATGTCCGGTGGGGAATTTTGCGGAAACGCTTTGTTATCGGCAGCAGCATTGGTAAAATATCACAAGCTGTCAACTGATAACAGATTTTATCTGGAAAGTTCGGGCGTTGATGGAATTCTGATGTGCGAAGCAGAGGAAATTGTTGCCGGAAAATATTATTCCCGGGCGGAAATGCCAGTCGGAAATAAACGGAGAAAATTATCTCTGACAGCGGACGGAGAAGTATATAGTGGAACATTGGTCTCGTTAAATGGAATAAGTCATTTCGTTTTCGCCGGTGAAATACCGGAAAGAAAATATGTTGCTATTATGGCAGCGTTAGTTCAGGAATGTAAAAACAGTGCATACGGGATAATACCGTATAAACAACTGGCAACAGATGAATACTATATTCGTCCTTATGTATATGTTCCGGAAACTGACAGTTATGTTTTTGAGCAAGCGTGCGGATCCGGCAGCTTGTCGTTAGGAATAGTTTTAGCTGATGGCTTGGCGAAGGATATTGCTGTTCGACAGCCTGGCGGTAAGATAAATGTTTCAATCGGGGAGAAAAATTATATTTCCGGGGAAGTTTTTTTCTCTTGTGAAGGAACCGTATCTATTTTGTAATAAGTATGGGTGAGCGATTTGCATTTTAACTACATTGAAACTTGTGCATTGGGCATTGTTGCCTATTATGTCGGCAAGTTCATTGAGCGGAATGTAAAAATAATACGTGATTATTTCATTCCCGTTCCGGTAGTTGGCGGAACGGCTTTTGCTGTGCTTTGTTTTCTTTTTCATCTTACGGGAATAAAAATAACTTTTGATCCGAGGATGGAAGAGTTTTTCATGAGTATGTTCTTTGTGAGTATTGGTTTCTTTATCAGAACGAATACAGTGCGGACAGATGTGAAAAATTTAGTCAAAATGAGTGTTTTGGTTGTCGCCAGTCTTGCGGTGCAAAATCTTATCGCAATTTTTAATGCGCGGTGTTATGGTTTGTCGGACTTGTGGGGATTGTGTACAGGATCAATGGCAATGGTAGGGGGCTTTGGTTCGGTCAGTGTTTTTGGCACAATGATCGAACGATTAGGGCACGCTAACAGTTTGCTGGGCGGAATGGGAATGTCGGTACTTGGCCTTATCGGCGGCGGTATTCTCGGTTGTCCGTTGGCTATACGGCTTATTGAAAAATATAATATTCCCTGTCCTGAACAAACTAATAAGGGAATTAATACAGAGGTACATGTTGTACCTGATTGCCGGGAACTTGACCATTTGTCAGATGGTGTTGACCGGTTGATGTATGCTTTGCTTTTATTGGTAGCGGCAATGGGGGTCGGCTCGCTGGTTTCAAAATGGTTTTTCCAGCATCATATTTTTATACCGATTTATGCCGGAGGGATTTTCCTGGGTATCTTTTTGGGAAATATTATCAAAGTTCCGGAGAAAGAAATTCGGGTATTCAGCAATTTATCTTTGAATATATTTTTATCAATTTCTTTGATGATGATGGATCTGTCGCTTTTGTCAAAGGTTTTGCTGCCGCTTTTTACTTGTATGATCGGTCAGATGATCTTTATGGCGGCATTTTGTTATTTCATTGTTTTCCGGGTGTTGGGCAAAGATTATTTGTCAGCTGTTTTTATCAGCGGTTTTTGTGGGTTCGGCCTTGGTTCTTTGCCGACAGGAATGGCGAATATCAACTCTTTGACACAGAAATACGGCGACATAAGTATAATCTATCTTTTGATGCCATTGGTGAGCAGTATAGCTGACGGATTTAACGGGAGCTTGATCATTTTATTGATAAATACATTGAAGTAACAGTATTTTTGTGTCAAAATAGGTTTGTCAGAAAGTGAAGCATTTTGGAGGGAGAAAAATGGCCAAAATATTAGTTATCCACGGTCCTAACCTGAATTTGCTGGGAACAAGAGAACCGGAGATTTATGGCTATACGACATTGGCTGATATAAACAATATGATAAGGGAGCACGCGCAGCAGTATGGTGTTGAAGTCGATGACCTGCAGTCTAATCATGAAGGTGTGCTGGTTGATGCTATTCAAGATGCGCCGAAAAAAGGGTATGCCTTTATTATTTTAAATGCGGCTGCATTTACGCATTACAGTATTGCTATCAGGGACGCGATCGCCGCGATCACTGTGCCGGTGCTCGAAGTGCATCTTTCCAATATCCATACCCGGGAGGAGTTCCGGCATAACTCGGTTATTTCTCCGGTAGTTATGGGGCAGATCTGCGGTTTTGGTGTTGATAGTTATATGGCAGCGTTAGAAGTCGTTTTGCGCCGTTTGCAGGTGAACAATAAATGATAAAAGAGCGAATTTCCGGATTGCGGGAATATATTGCTGAAGAAGGACTGACAGCTGTTATCGTCAGTAAGCAGGAAAATATTCACTATTTTAGTGGATTTCGTGGCGATAGTACATTGTTGTATATAACGGCCGGTGAACAATTTTTATTGACTGATTCCCGGTATACCGAGCAGGCGGCAGAGCAAGCACCGTCATTTGTTGTACTTGAGCAGAAAGAAGGCTTGTTCAGACGGCTGAATGAGTTGATAAAAACTGAATCCTTACATGGTAGTGTTGGTTTTGAAGGCGGATCGCTTACTTTTAATGAATATCAGCAGATAGCCGCTGATCAGTTGGAAAAGTTGCAGACGGTCAGTCTTGATAAATTGCGGGTTATAAAGGAAACCGAAGAGATCGGATATATTAAAAAAGCGGCTGAAATTGCGGATAAGGCTTTTGATGATATTGTCAAATATATAATCGTACTTTTCGGCAATATCAAAAGTCTTATCTATTGTCCCATCGTTTACAAGGATTATCTCATAGTCTTTGTAATCTTGAGATAATATGCTATTTATGCATTTGTCTAACGTTTTTTCCGCATTATAAACAGGAACGATTATACTGAGTTTTTCATATGTTTATATTTCGAAAGAGCTTTTCTCCGGGAAACTATGCGCGAATAATTCCGAAAGCCATTTCATTTCTTCATCTATGTTTTCTATCTGACTGTTATCGTTTATGCAGATTAGTTTCTTATTTCTTGCCTTTATCTGCTTTTCGATTTCTTCTTTATTCTCACCAAGGCAATAGTTTGCTCCGGTTTTCGGGGAACGCGGGCTGAACTTGCCTTACCGCGAGCTGCCAATATCTCATAAGATACTGGTTTACGTCTCCGTTTGTGCGGAAACGGTTACGACAGGTTTTATCAAGATAATCCGGCTCCGCCTTCCAAATCTCTTCAAACGTGGATTTCAAAAAGGAATTCGGTAAATGCGGATTGTCAAAACCGGAAAACTTTCCTATGGGAAGATAATAAAGCGTTTTAAAAATGTTTTTCCCGTGTTTTAAAGACAGCCATTTAGGGTAATTCCCTTTCATTGCGTTTCTTTTATTGAAGTTCGCATTAATCAGCAGCAGATCGTTGAAAAGGATATGCGTAATTACTTCATTCTTTACTGAAGGAATCAGAGCCGCCAGCACCGCGCTGTCACATGGAAGACCGTTTTTGAAAAAGTCTGCTTCGGTAACGGGAGCCGTAATAAACGTATCGTCGTTAAAGTAAACGAAGTTTTCAGAAAGCCCTTCTATACGGTGAAGATTTAATTCTATTGCATTGGCACTGAACGTGGGAAGATAAGCTTCGGGCATAAAATCACTGTGATTCACAAGCCGAAGCCTCGGATTATCCGTATTCAGCCACCCGGGAAGCTGACCGCAGGTGACAAACCAGATATTCCGTACCCAGGGGGCGTATTTCTCCACAGACCTGAACCAATATTTCAAGGTGCCGTAATCTCGATAATGAGCCGGCTGGATTTCTTTTCCGCCGGAAAACTGCTTATACTGTTCCCGCCAGGCCGGGTCGCTTCCGTCGACCCAGGTAATGACAAAGTCTATGTCAGGCATTTTTTCTCTCCAACAGTTCTCTGTATATCTTAATATAGTTCTCCGCCATTACATTTCTGCCGTATCTTGCTTGCGCCGCTTCTTCGATTATCTGCTTTGAAGCCTTAATACCGCGCAAATCCATAATTGCCTCCTTCAGCGCAAATATGTCTCCGTACGGAACAAATCTGCTGTATCCGGAAACGGCAATTGTTTCCGGAGCTCCCGCAAGAAATCCCGCGACCGGAGTACCGCAACAAAGGCTTTCCGCCACCGGCATGGAGAAGGTCTCCCTCCGACTGGTTACAACAGTTACATCCGCTTCGGAATAGTACTCCGCGAGCTGCATCCGGTTTGTGATTTCTCCTAAAAGAGTCACGTTTTCCGGCAGCTTTACGTTCTCTTCGTGCTTACCTGCTACGAAAAAACGTGCTTCGGGCATCAACTCCGCCAGTTTCAGGAGATAGTACCCGCCTTTGATATGCTCAGGGTTATCTGAAAAATACGGTGTTACATACAGTATAGATAAGCGGTCGCCGCGGTTTGATTCTTCTGAACTACGAAATACTCCGGTATCAATGCCGTTAAATACAGTTGTATGCCGGAAATCTTTCAAAATTGCGGACTGCTGTGCTCTGCTTTGAAGCCACGGAGAAACAGAAACAACAACTGTATTGGTTTTATCCATTTTATTAAAGGCATCACGCATCAGTTTCCAGGCTTTGGGGGTCCTGTCACCTATTAACGATCTGCTTTCCTCCAGCCACTGCGCGCAATTCCTGCAGCCGGTATTTTCTTTCCAGCAATCGCAGTCCAATGAATAGCCGCATGTGCCGGTATACATGAATTCCGCATGAAGAGTGATTACCGTGGGTATCTTTCTTTTTCCGAGATAATCAAGCAGCTTATATATATTAACGAAAAAGCCGTTGATGCATTGAAGATGAACAACATCCGGCTTAATTATATCTATTTCGGATATAAGGCGGCGTGTTTGAAAACCGCAGCCCCCGTACAAAATACCGCTGAACCGGGACAGTAAATTTGCCGCTTTTGCCTGCAGCTCCTTCCCGGTCTTTACTACGCCTATATCTTTTGTTATTTCTCCCCTGCCGTAAATGACATACGACTCAATACCTGTTTCAGTAAGGGATTTATGAAGGCTCTCCGTAATCATTCCGGTACTGCCTTTACCGTAAACACAGTTTATCTGCAGCACCTTCATACGTTCTCCTCCGGAAGCTGCTGCCTGTTCTTCAAGTAATTTGCCATATACAACGGAAGCATTACGGAGATGGCAGTGATAAAAAACGAGTCCATGGTTGAGAAAAACAGAATCGGCGTTTGAGCGCACATATAGAGTAATGACAGAATCTGCAAGCTTAACATCACAGCGCCGGTGAGCCGGTCTTTTTTCAGACAGTATAACGAATTCTTAATTGACCAGAGAATAACCGTAAGGAAAAACAGCAGCATTACAATTCCTCCGGTATTGGCAATGCTGAGGTACGCGTTATGCCCTCCTGTATGGTTTCCTACATAACCATGCCCGAACAGTTTTTCAAAGAAGTCACCATTAAAAAAGTAACGGATTTCCTCTTTATACATATTCGCCCTGCCATTATCAATAACAGAACCGGATTTTTCTATACTGCCCTTAAGTATCTTATTCATAACTATGCGCCT
>CALCTX010000225.1 GCA_937907035.1 uncultured Selenomonadales bacterium | reverse complement strand
CGGCACCAGCGATATGAACCCGATCAAAGAACAGATCGATCTGCTTATAAAGCTCTGTCCGAATGCTAAAACCATCGGCAGCATCTATTGCTCATCCGAAGTAAACTCCGAGATTCAGATCAAAGCTATGCGGGCTTACGCAGAAAGCAAAGGTCTCAAAGTTGAAACTGCTACTATCTCAACCGTCAATGATATCCATCAGGCTGCTCAAAGCCTAATCGGCAAAGTTGATGCTTTCTATGAACCGACTGACAATGTGATCTCCTCGGCAATGCCTACTCTCGCCTCTATTACTAACGAAGCAAAAAAACCGATAATTGTCGGTGAACCGAATCAAGTTAAAAATGGCGGTCTTGCAACTTACGGTATTGATTATTACAAGCTTGGCATGCAGTCCGGAGAAATGGCTGCCGATATTATCGATGGCAAGAAAAAACCTGCTGACATGCCGATTCAGACCGCTAAAGAACTTAAAGTCACGATCAATCAAAAAAATGCTGACGCATTAGGGATTAAAATTCCTGAGTCTCTTCTCAAGGATGCCGAAATAATAAAGTAAGTCTGTTACTTACAATAAACCTGCTTGTTTATCAAGCAGGTTTATTTTTATAATACATTATGCTAAAAATTTGTTTTTGTGTTTTTTTACGCTTTATGGTTTAATGAAATCAAACCATATTCATAAGGAGGGTACCCCATGAAACGATTTATTTATTCTTTGCTCATGCTGTTAATGTTTATCTGTCAGACAGCATTTGCCGCAAACTTCGAAAATCTCATCATTTTGCATACTAACGATTCTCATGGATTTGACAAGTACGGCGACGGCTCCAACGGAATGGCGGTTATCGCCCAAGTAAAAAAAGACTTGGAAAACAAAGGATATGATGTTCTCCTGCTCGATTCCGGAGACGCTATCCAGGACAATAACCTTGTCAACCTCAGCAAAGGCGAATCAGCAATCGCTTTTATGAATTCAGCCGGCTATAATGCCGCGACCTTTGGCAATCACGAATTTGATTACGGACAGGACATATTAGCTCAGCGCATGAAGCAAGCCAATTTCCCTTATATTTCTGCCAATGTCATCGTTAATGCCACCGGCAAAACCTTATCGCCGACTCCATCAGTCATCATTGAAAACGACAGCGCCAAAATCGGGATCATTGGCCTCACTACTCCCGAAACCATTGTTTCTACCAGTCCGAAAAACACTCATGGTCTTACCTTCCTCAAGGGAAAAGAACTGTATGCCTGCACTCAAAAACAAGTGGATCAATTAAACGCACAAGGCTGTGACCTGATTGTAGTTATTGCCCATCTCGGCAGTGAAGACGGTTGCAAAGGTGACCGGGCCGAAGATATTATTGCCAATGTAAAAGGTATCGACATTTTCCTTGACGGTCATGATCACTTAGTAAAGAACAATGAACTTAACGGCACCCTTTGGGCAGAAACCGGTAACTACACGAAAAACATTGGCCGTATTTTCTATGAAAACGGCAAATGGGTATCAAAACCAATCCCGTTCGGAGAATATACCAAAGAAGATCCTGCCACCAAAGCCATCATTGATAAATATGATGCTGAAGTTCAAGCTACTCTCGGCCAAGTTCTTGGCGAAAATAAAGTATTCCTTACCGGGGACCGGGCTCCCGGGCTACGTACAATGGAAACAAATTCCGGCGATTTCGTTGCCGACGCCATCCTTTGGCAAGCCCGCCAGGCCAATGTATTAAATACAACCGTAGATGCCGCTATCGTAAACGGCGGTGGTATCCGCAAAGCCCTCAAAACAGGGCCGGTAAAGAGAGCTGACTTTATCTCTATGCGCCCGTATAATGAGCAAATGTACATTATAAAAATTACCGGTAAAAAATTATTAGAAATTCTGGCTGCGGCAACCTGCGAAACTCCGGATGCTATGGGGGCGTTCCCACAAGTCGCCAACATTCAATTCACACTTGACACTAAAAAACCATATATAAAAGGTGAACAATATCCGCATTCGGTATTTTTTGCTCCAAAGGCGCCCGAAAAACGTATTACGATCAATCAAATAGCTGGCAAACCATGGAAAAAAGACCAAATTTATACTATAGCTGTCGGTGAATTTTTAAGTCTCGGCGGCGATGCTTACGGCGGTCTTACTTTACCCGATGCAATTCTTGCCAAGCAAAGTATTGGCTACACCGATTGCGAATGTCTCGAAAACTATCTGGTATCTGAATTAAGCGGTGTTATCGGACTTGAATATGAAAATGCCCAAGGACGCATTATCATAAAATAATTTACATAAAAACGAGGCTGTTTTTCCGACAGCCTCGTTTTTTATGTAAATTTTTCTTTTTATTGTAGCTTTTTTAATTGTAACCTTGTATAATGTTGTTGTTGACATTACACAAATGTCAACGAAAAGTGTACTATGGAATTCGGGACGGGACGGAATGTCCAAGAGGTTCTGCGATTTCGGCGTAACAAAAAATAAGAAAGGGTGTTATTTTTATGTTTATGTCTAAACAACTGAAAAGAATCTCTGTGGGCCTCGCCGCTGTTTTGGCAGCCGGAATGATAGCCGGTTGCGGCGGAGGAGATAAACCGGCCAATAAAGACGCCAAAAAGGCGGCGAAAGTCGGTATTGTCCAATTAGTCGAACACAATGCGCTTGATGCCGCTAACAAAGGCTTTGTTGAAGGCCTGAAAAAACGTGGCTACGAAGAAGGCAAAAATATTACTTTTGACCGTCAGAATGCGCAAGCAGATCAATCAAATCTGCAAAATATCGCTCAGCGATTTATCAACAACAAATCCGATCTGATCTATGCGATTGCTACTCCGGCAGCTCAAACAGTTGCCAACCTCACCAAAGATATTCCGATCGTCGGTTCAGCTATCACCGATTATGAAGGTGCAAAACTGGTTAAATCCAATGCCAAACCGGGTGGCAATGTAACCGGCACCAGCGATATGAACCCGATCAAAGAGCAGATCGATCTGCTTATCAAATTGGTCCCGACTGCAAAAACAATCGGTTGCGTTTATTGTTCTTCTGAAGTAAATTCCGAAGTTCAGGTAAAAGCAATGAAAGCCTATGCGGAAAGCAAAGGTCTCAAGGTTGAAACCGCTACTATCTCAACTGTTAATGATATTCAGCAGGCTGCGCAAAGCCTCGTTGGAAAAGTTGATGCTTTCTATGAGCCGACTGATAATATCATTGCTTCTGCTATGCCGACTCTTGCTTCGATCACTGATCCGGCAAAGAAACCGGTTATCTGCGGCGAACCGAACATGGTCAAGGCCGGCGGTCTTGCAACCTATGGTATTGATTATTTCAAACTCGGTGCTCAGTCCGGTGATATGGCAGCCGATATCCTTGACGGCAAGAAAAAGCCGGCTGACATGGCTATCCAGACAGCAAAAGAACTTAAGGTTACTATAAATCAGAAAAATGCTGATGCTCTCGGTATCAAGATTCCTGAGGATGTCCTCAAGGGTGCTGAAATAGCAAAATAATCCAATGTAAGAAATGTAAGATTAGGAGAAATTAACGTGGACCTGATTATCCCAACGATTTCACAAGGTTTATTATGGTCAGTATTAGCTATCGGCGTTTATTTAACGTTCCGTGTGCTCGACATTGCTGACCTTACAGTTGAAGGAAGCTTTCCGCTCGGAGCAGCAGTTGCTGCATCATGTCTTGTCAAAGGTATGAGTCCGATACCGGCAATCGCCGTTGCGGCCGTAGCCGGAATGCTGGCCGGTATCGTCACCGGCTGGCTGACTACCAAACTTAAGATTCCGGCTCTTTTAGCCAGCATTTTGACGATGATAGCTCTCTACTCCGTCAATCTGCGCATTATGGGCAAAGCCAATCTTTCTCTTTTACAGGCAGAAACTATTTTTACACAGTTTGCTTTCATTTCCGCTAACAAGCAAGAAGTGGTTTTAGCTGTTGGTGCTGCAGCTGTATTGTTTATCTGTCTGCTCTGCTATTGGTTTTTCGGCACAGAGATCGGTGCTGCTATCAGAGCTACCGGTTTTAACCCGAACATGATCAGAGCCAACGGTGTAAATACCGATACTATGATAGTACTTGGCTTACTTATCAGTAATGCTTTAGTTGCCATATCCGGTGCTTTAGTCGGCCAAAGCAATGGTTTTGCCGATGTTGGTATGGGTGTTGGTACTATCGTTATTGGCCTGGCATCAGTAATAATCGGCGAAGTATTGTTCGGCACTCGCAGTTTCCGCAACTGCCTTATATCCGTCGTTTTGGGATCAATTGTTTACCGCGTTGTCATTGCAGTGGTATTGCAAATGGGTATGCCACCGAATGACCTCAAGTTATTTACAGCAATCCTTGTTGCTGCTGCCCTTTCCCTGCCGCTTATTCAGGCAAAGGTAAAGAGAAGGGCGGTGAAATAAATGCTGAAGATAGAACACATCGCAAAAACTTTTAATCCGGGAACAATTACCGAAAAACAAGTTTTTACCGATTTATCCCTGCATCTTCATCCTGGTGATTTTGTTACCGTAATCGGCGGTAATGGTGCCGGCAAATCAACTCTGTTGCGTACCATTGCAGGATTTCAGACAGCC
>CALCTX010000224.1 GCA_937907035.1 uncultured Selenomonadales bacterium | reverse complement strand
TTTGCTCTTTGAAAACCTGTTTAGAAAAACTTCCGCATGCATAACCCGTCAGCATTTTTGAAAAGGTATTGAATCCGAAAAAGGTGCCCGATGCCAAATCCATGATCAGCCCAACCATAAATCCCATCCAAACACCAAACCGGCTGCCGTACAAAAATGAAAACGATACGGTAAACAACAATATCAAATCCGGTGCAAACCCATGCCAGGCTATCCTGCTAAAAAAAGATGATTGCAAAACATATAGCAATGATGCCGTCAACAGCCAAACGGAACATTTCTTTACCATTTGACCGCACCTGCCCCAATCTGCTTTTCACCGCTTGCTGCCATTTTTTCAATCATCTCGCCCGGTGTTTCACGCGATGCGGTAATAACTAACACATTTTCCAGCTTCTGAAAATCTACTGCCGTTTCGATCACTGCATACTTCAGCAATCCGCCTTCATCATTTTTAACTTCTTTTACAATCCCTATGGACAATCCTTTCGGATATATACTGCGCAAACCGGAAGTAATAATTGTATCTCCGTTCGTAACATCCACCGAAAGAGGCAAATTGACCATCCTCGGATGTTCCGCATCATTCAACGAACCTTCTACTATTCCTGCGACCCGTGATCTCTGTACCAAAGTGCCAACTGCTATTCTCGGATCAGTGATAAGTTCGACCCTCGCCGAATTAGGCGCAGTTTCACTTACACATCCAACCAGCCCGCGATCTGTAACTACCGCCATTTCATTCTTTATTCCATCATTACTGCCTCTGTCAATAACAATCGTACTGGTCCATGTTGCCGCTTCCCGCCCGATAACATGTGCCGGCAAAAGATCGAACTGAGTTGCACTCGTCTTATACCCCAAAAGACTGCGCAAGCGGATATTTTCCTCAGCATACTCATTTGCCCGGACATTTTGCGCGCGAAGTTGCTCAACCTCATCCCGCAATTGCTTATTCTGCTCATGCACTTGCAAAATATCCTGGCACTCGACGATAATATGTCCGATTCCGGAACTTGCCCAAGCTGCCGCACGTTGAAATGGCGCTAAAGCCATCATCACAGTCTTATTCGCCATCGGAGTTTCAAAACGCCCCTTAGCTGCAAAAAAGATCAAGCAAAAAACACTTACCGCTGTAAATACTAATATCCAAATAATTTTTCCATATTTGCGTTCTCTGACAATTTTACTCATTATTTCAATTTTTTAGTCGTCATAACGACGCGCTTTAACAGCTCAATATTCTCCAATGATCTGCCCGTTCCCTCACCAACACAGGAAAGAGCATCTTCCGATACCAATACCGGCATACCGGTTTCCTTTGAAAGCAATTTATCCATATTCTTTAACAATGCTCCGCCACCGGTCATCATAATACCATGATCCATAACATCAGCTGCCAATTCCGGCGGAGTTTTTTCCAATGTTCCCTTTACCGCATCAATAATCTTATATATCGGCTCATGCAAAGCATCACGTATTTCACTCGCCTTGACATTAAATGTCTTTGGCAACCCGCTTACCAAATCGCGACCACGAATATCCATTGCCGTTTCGTCTTCCGGCTCAACAATAGCGGAGCCAATGCGCATTTTTACTTCTTCAGCGGTCCGCTCACCGATCATCAAATTATACATACGCTTAATATATTGAATTATTGAAGAATCCATTTCATCGCCACCGATACGGATTGACCGGCTGGTAACAATACCACCGAGAGAAATAACCGCTATCTCGGTTGTACCGCCACCAATATCAACGACCATACTGCCCGTTGCATCTTCTACCGGAAGGCCGGCACCAATAG
>CALCTX010000223.1 GCA_937907035.1 uncultured Selenomonadales bacterium | reverse complement strand
CTTTTGACCCCAGACTGTCAAGATAAAGATTTCCGCCGGACGAAATTGCCTGCAACCAGGAGCTCTGGTCATTGCCGGTAAGCTCAAACGCCAATGGGTTATCAACGGTTCCGATACTTCCGTAGGCACTGATATACAAGGTTTTTGCCGTTACAGCGGCAAGTCCCTCGGCAGCCGTACTTGTAAGATTGCCGAGACTGGTAAGATATACATCGCCTTTGGCATTGATACTGTCAAAGGCAATATCATTTATAGCTGAAATGACAGCCGGATTATTGCGGCCCTGAATATACACATTGCCGTTTATCGGAGCAGATGCATCATTATAGTTGCCGACAGTCAGCCTGCCACTGGTATTCAGTTGAACACCGATTGGCAATTTCTCGGTTATAGTAATATCAGCATCTTTGCCATCAGCGGTTTTTATCCAGCTGACAGTAGAAGCATCCGCTCTTGACAGCTGCTTGAGATATTCAAGACCTTGTGACCCATTCACTAACGACAAGTCAGAAGCCTTAAACTCCGTAACATTGTCGCTGAGCAGACCGACACTGTCACCGACATTGATAGTAACATTTTTGCCAACGACATTTGGCGTTTTATTGGCCGTATCCGGTTTTGTTTCCTCCGGATTGACAATAGCATCAGGAATAGCATACAGCAGGGCATTTTTATCCCAGGCTGTATAGCCATCAACCAACGGTTTTTTGACATTTTCAATTGCTGTTTTTATCTTAGCTTCTTTTTCCGGATCCTTTTCGTATATCTTTTCAAGAATCAGTTTCCATTCTGCTTCAAGCTCTGACCAGTCATATTTGTCGAGAACTGCGTCGTGAGCTGCATTGGCTTTATTCTTCATCTCCCGCAATTCTTCACTGCGTTTTTGAGCTGCATCCGAGCCTATGCCTTTTGCCTTGTCAGCGATAAGACCGAAGTTCTGCCATTTTTCGTACAAAGCATTTTCGGTATCCTTGGACATATTTTCATACGGCAAGGCATCGACAATTGTTCCCGGAACATTGAGAACAACATCGCCGTCTTTGGATTCGATCGTGCCGATCCGCATATTGCCTGTTTTTTGAGTCAGCATGATATCTTTCATCGCTGAAGCATTGAGGCTGGCTGAAAGCGAATCGCTGCCGACCGCCTCCTGACCGGCATTGACAACAGCTGTAATCGAGCCGTTGACAGAATCGAGATCAATACGCTTGCCGGTGATGACTGTTCCGCTCTTTTGCGTTATATCGCCCAAAGCTTTCAGACTGACATTATCGGTATTAACATTGCCGAGGTCATTATCAAGGACAACATTTC
>CALCTX010000222.1 GCA_937907035.1 uncultured Selenomonadales bacterium | reverse complement strand
CATGGACGGTAAACCGATATCATCTACTACCAGTCTTCCTGTATAAGCCGCCCCCGGACAGAAAAAATGTCCCGGCTTTGGCAATCCCAAAGTTACAGTCATATCAGCCCTTACAGCATCACCGGCAACTGCTCCGGTATCAGAATTTACGCCGCTCGGCAAATCAATAGAAACCACCGGTTTAGCAGCTTCATTTATAATCTTTACCAGTCTCTGTGCATCTTCCCGTAACTCGCCATAAAATCCAGTTCCAAAAATACCATCCAAAACACAATCAGCAAAGCGCAAAAAAATCGATAAGCGATCCCAATCGCGTTCCTCTAATAAAGAACGGACTTCTATCCCCATCTTAGCGCATATATCCCGGTTAAGTGCTGCTGCAGGCTTCATATTAGCTGCTGATCCCAATAAAAATACCCGCACTGTTGCCCCACGGTTGGCAATATGTCTGGCTGCCGCGAATGCATCTCCGCCATTATTTCCCGTACCGGCCACAACACATACTGTCTTACCTTTTAATTCACCGACCAGACTGACAACAACATCAGCTGCGGCCTTTCCGGCATTTTCCATCAGTAATATTTCCGGTATCCCATACCGTCTTGCCGCCAAATCATCTATCTGCCGCATTTCTTTTGCCAAAGCTATCTTCAAAACTATCCCTCCTGCTATTTTTCTATTTCGATAATACACTCAGCGATCGCATATTCCTTTGAATGACTAATTGAAATAAATATCTCTGCCCGCTCAGGAATTTGCTTCTGCCAGCTTTCACTTATCTTTACAAAAGGCCGGCCATTTTCGGCCGGTAATATTTCCAGCTCATTGAGCTTCCCTCCGGCCAGCCCGCAGCCCATAGCTTTACCAACAGCTTCTTTGGCAGCCCAGCGTCCGGCATAAGAAGCCATTCCTTGTTTGCCCCGGCTATTGCAATATTCTTGTTCTGCTGCCGAAAATACTTTGTCACAAAAATGTTTTTGCAATATAGCTTTTTCAACTCGTCTGATCTCAATTATATCTGTTCCAATACCAATAATCATAATTACCTCAAAAAGAGGGCGTTGCCACAGGCAATGCCCTCTTTTATTATCTTACTTAATCTTCTGCGTATCTTCCTGCATTCTGTACATACGCGATACCATTATCTCTACCCGGCGATTTTTCTGCCGTCCTTCTTCTGTATCATTAGGAGCTGCCGGACGATATTCACCATACCCGATAGCACTGAAACGTTTCGGGTCAAGTTTCGGATTGACCGATAAAATATATTTCAAAAAATTTAATGCACGCTGGTTGCTCAATTCCCAGTTGGACGGATACTGCGGCGTATTAATCGGCAT
>CALCTX010000221.1 GCA_937907035.1 uncultured Selenomonadales bacterium | reverse complement strand
AAGCATATTGCCATGATAAAAGAAGTCGTTCCTGATGCTGTTGTCAATATCGCCAAAGCATCTGAAGCTTCCCCATATCTTCCGGAAGCGGACATTCTTATCGCTTTTGGCCAGACTGATCTGGCCCCGCTCCTTCCGGCAGCTCCGAATCTTAAATGGATCCACGCTCTGACAGCCGGAGTTGACAAATTTTTGGCTATCGATAATTTTCGGCAGTCTGACATCATTTTGACAAATTCCAAAGGAATTCATGGCATTCCGATCGCCGAACATGTCCTTGGCATGATGCTTTCTTTTTCCCGTTGTCTGTTTACCGCTTACAACAACCAAAAAGCTCACAAGTGGCAAGCCCTCAAAGGAATTGACGAGTTATTTGAAAAAACAGCTGCCGTTATCGGTCTGGGCAGTGTGGGGCACGAAGTTGCCAAGCACTTGAAGAATATGGGAATGAATGTTATTGCTGTAAAAGAAACTTTGACTCCGGAACCATTTGTCAATACTCTCTATCAGGCTTCCGACCTTGACAAAGCTCTTTTCCAGGCCGATTTTGTCATCGTTACCCTGCCACTTACTCCACAAACGCGCAATCTTTTTACACTCGATAAATTTAAACTCATGAAACCGTCAGCAATCTTTATCAATGTAGCCCGTGGCGAGATTGTAAATGAAGCCGACCTCATCAATGCTTTGGAAAACAATATCATCGCCGGCGCAGCTCTTGATGTTTTCGATCAGGAGCCACTCCCGGAAGATTCTCCATTGTGGGATGTCCCGAATCTCTTCATCTCCCCACATCATTCCTCAAGTTCTCCATATTACATTTCCCGCACCATGCGGATATTTGCCGAAAATCTCCGCCGTTTCCCGGCGGCAGATTCTATGCTCAATGTTGTCGATAAAATCCGCGGCTACTAATTAAGTTCATCTGCAATACGCAACAATCGAAGCTCCGATGGCTCCCCGGCTGTCGGAGCTTCGTGATGTCTGCGGATAATTTCTGCTTCCTTACAGCAACCGATTGCCTGCAACATTTCTGCGCCAATTCTCGGGTGTTCATAATACACATATAACACGTGCCGGATCCCTTTCCGCCGCTGATTTCTTTTCCCCCACGACCGAGATTTCTTAGGAAACACCGACCGCACAAGGACCGAAACCACTTTGCCGCTGGTTCCCATATCCGTTTTACGACGCCCGATATCATGCAACAATGCCACCCGAAAAGCCAGCCTCTCATCGCAAGGCGTCTTTTCTTCCGCTAACAATTTCGCCATGGTTTTTGCCGTTCGTATCGCATGACATTGATCCGGAATACTCAAGGCAAAAAACAATTTTTGTTCCCGCTCATTAAGCCATTGAGCAACAAATTCCCGATCCTCTTCTGTCACTTGTGCCTTTATTGCCGATACAAACTGGCGAACTCGTCTGCTGATCATTTTATATATACCAATTCTTTACAGCCTTTATTCTTACAATAAGCTTCCGCATCTTCTTTTGTTTGTGCTTGCGGAGCCAATGCAGTCAACAGGCCACGGCTTCTAAGTCCGGTGGCTTTTTTTATGGCTTCGGTTTCTTTATTCTCCGCATAAGCAACATATACATCCTTGCGCAAAGCAGATTTAGTAAGTCCCTGCTGTTCCAAAGCCAGCATTATCCGTTCAATTCCACTGGCGAACCCGGTAGCCGGACAATTTGTTCCGAAATCTTCAAGCATACGATCATAACGGCCGCCACCGCAAATCGGGCAACCAAGTCCCGGCGTATAAATTTCAAAGACCATTCCTGTATAATAATCAAAATCTCTGATAACATCCAGGTCAAATTGCACATGATCCGTAACGCCATATATCTCCAAAAGATCATAGATTGCCAATAAGTTGTCCAGTGCTGCCAGACTGCGCTTATTATTGACTGCTGCCTTTGCTTTGGCAATTATATCTTTTCCGCCATGCAAAAGCGGTATCTCCTTCAGTAAGGCTTTTCCCCCGGCTGAAATATCAAGTCCGTCGGCAATGTTTGCCAGTCCTACCAGGTCATGACGTTCTAAAGCAGTTTTTATTTTTTGCTGCTCTTCTTCATTGAGAGAAAATTCCTCCATAATACCGTTGATGAACTCAACTTGACCGAGACAAACTTGAAAATCCTGCAATCCGACTTTTTCCATACTCTTTTCCGCTAATGCAATGACCTCACTGTCTGCCATAACCGAACCGGCACCCATAAACTCGACCCCGGCCTGATTAAATTCACACTGCCGACCGGTCTGAGCCTGCTCATAACGGTAAACAGTGCTCACATACGATAATTTCAGTGGCAATACCTCATCATGCAAACGGCTGGCCACTACCCGGGCAATCGGAGTTGTCATCTCATGGCGCAACGCAAGTGTCCGATTATCTTTATCAAAAAACTTAAACATATGCGGTTCTAAAACCTGCCCGTTCCCCATCAAAAGAGTATCCAAATATTCTATTGTCGGGGTAACGATCTCATCGTACCCCCATGCTGAAAACATATTGGCTAAATCTGTCTCTATCTTTCGTTTAGCCGCTGCCTCTTCCGGCAAATAATCCCGTGTCCCGTACGGAATTTGAAAAACCATCTCATTGTTTCTCATCCGCTTTGCTCCCTCGTTTGTTTTTTATATTACTTTTCTTAGCATACAGTCTTTCCAAGACAGTCTTGTACCCATCCGCCCCATATATCAGGCAACGCTTAACCCGGCTGATAGTCGCCGTACTGGCACCGGTACGCTCGACTATTTCCTCATAGGTATGCTGTCCATCAAGCATTCTGGCAACTTCCAACCGCTGTGATAACGACTTCAGTTCACTTATAGTACAAATGTCTTCAAAGAATTGATAGCACTCATCAACTGTCTCTAACTTCAAAACCGCTTCACACAGCTGATCACTCAGATCATCCCTTATTTTAGGATTGACCATACTATCCCTCCCTTTAAAATATTTTCAGTCTTTATTCCTTTACTTTGTGAAAGTATACATACATTAAAACAAAACCGCTGTCAAATGTCAAGACAGAAAACTGACATGTCAAATTGTTGCCTGCCGTCATTCCGAACTCGATTCGGAATCTCCTCATTAGTACCGCTGTACTAGAAGATGCTGAATCAAGTTCAGCATGACGTCTTTTTTAGCACCAAAACCAAAAAAGCTCGTAGTGCGAGGGACAAAGCGAACCAGCACTTTAATGCTGTGTGAGACTGGCTACACAACGAAGCGACGGACAGAGACGCGAAACGGGATTGTTCCCGACTCGAAACGTACTGAAAATGTACGTTGACCGAGGGAACAATCCCGTGACAATGTAGATATTTTTTACACAAACGCAAGACTGATGAGAGTAGTGCAGCTGCCAGGCGGAAGGTCAAAATAAACCGCAGGCGTACAAATTGGTACGTCGAGGATTTATTTTGACCGACAACGACGCAGATGTGCTGCTATCGTCAGCCGTATTAAAGTCAAAATTCCCAGCTGAAACCGGCGTTGAAAGACACACCCCTTTGTTTTCCAACCCATCCGTTCAATCCCAAATCAACACTGACTGGGTTCTCTTTCGATGCCTTCATCTTCCAACCGAGTTCAAGCAATCCGCTTGAACCTTTCATTGTCGGAGATGGAGCTGCCATTCCGTTGAATGAAGCCCGCGCTTCACTGTCAAATTCATAGTCCCAGGCA
>CALCTX010000220.1 GCA_937907035.1 uncultured Selenomonadales bacterium | reverse complement strand
AAGAACGGTTCCTTGACAAAATACACCGATACTGCCCAGGCGATCGCCATTTCGACATAATATTCATCAGTGATTATTTGCTCAAAATCAGCCAGCGCCATTTCTGCATACTCCCGGTCCGTATAATGATCCAAAGCCATTACGATTCCAAAACGCTGAGTATATGGTTTCTTGCTGATCATGCATTTTTGTAAAAATTCCCAACCGGCCGGTTGTATTTTCCGAAAGCTCTTTAAGGCAGCACAAAAGCTGTCACATACTGCCCAGTTGTCAATCTGCGGCAAAAAACGTCTGATAAGCATCATCTGCTCACGTGCTGTAAGCTTTAATCCTGCAATCACCAGACCTTGCAATACCCGCTCTTCGTAATAATCATTCGCCGCGGTTTGCAAAAATGCCAACGCTGCGGTTTTATCAGATGTGATCTCTTTCGCCAATTGTTTCAGCACCGGCATCCGGACACCTATAACCGGAGTCCCCGACGGTAGCAAATGCCCATGAAACACCGCATATTTTTTATCTGCTAATGCAAAAAGCCGTTTTTTCATAAAACTGCTCCCAAATCATTTTCTGTCTTTTACTATACCACGTATATTTCAATAACTTCTAATAAAAATGGAGCTGTGACATTAGCACTGAGGTGTCAGCGTTAATGTTACAGCTCCATTTTTTACCTTTTTATTTTGCCAAAAGAACCGGAACCTTGGAAAGCTGCGCAACTTTATTACTTACGCTACCGAGGAGTAAACCGGAAAATCCTGAAACGCCACGGCTTCCCATGATAATCAAATCCGAACCATCATCAATAGCAGCCTGTAGAATAACATCAGCCGGATTGCCACGAAGTATACAATATGTAACCTTAACATCCTTATCGATAATAGTCTTTGCCTTATCAATCTCCGGTGTAGTGTCCGGTGTTACAATATCACCAACAAGTGGAACACTTGCTGCCGGGAAAGGCTCCGGAAGCACCTGCACAATTTTTATATCGGCATTGATCAGTTTAGCTAAATCTGAAGCCATGACAATTGCCTTTTCAGAATAAGTACTTCCATCATGTGGTACGAGAATCTTCTTATACATAAAAAACTCCTTCCAGCTAT
>CALCTX010000219.1 GCA_937907035.1 uncultured Selenomonadales bacterium | reverse complement strand
ATGAACACCCGGAACGTCCTTCAAAACCTCCGGCAAAGTCTTCTGCTCGCCCTCAAGATTCTTCGGTTCAATAACAGTAACCGAACCTGGCGAAAGAATTTCCTCCCACTCAGGGCGATCGGCGACAACAGTAATCTCGCCTAAATCATAAACATCCAGCCCCTCATCGGCCTGAACATCAGAAGCTGCTGCTGACACTAAACTGCCGTTATATAATAACGACACTGTCAAGCCCCATAAGATTAGTGATTTTTTTGTTTTCTTCATTTTGGTCCCTCTCATTGCCAAATAATGAAACAGAAATTTCTCATTCAAATTTCTGATTACTATCTGCTACTATAAACCGGACAGTCGTTATACGCTCAAGAGGAAAATTAAAAAAAGTACAGGAAATTTTTCCTGTACTTTGATCAAAACAAATATTCACTTGAAATATTACTTATTCTTCCTCTTTTGCCCAGACCTGATCCATAATATCAGCATAGGTTTCATCGAGATGCTGCACCAAAACATTGAGCATCAGCTGGATCATCTTGCTGTCAAAAGTCTCATTGACAAACGGCAGGCAGATATCCAAAAATACAATACCGTCTGGACGGAGATAATACTTGAAAATCTTGAACTTCTCATTGAGCATATTGAGGAAATAAACCAGTTTCTCCTGCTTCTTGATATTTACCCCGGCAATGATCTGCGTTCTGATGATCGTAAACACACTATCATCAATAATAACTGCCATCGGCAGGATCTGCCCCTTGGTTTCAATTCGGGAACGGAAAACTACCGTCTTAAAATCATCCGTCAAAACTTCTTTACTAAAAACATTGATCTTGTTCTCCTCAAGGAATTTGCCGAATTTCTCTGCCTTTTCATTCATCTGAGGAACCTGCTCCTCAACATTCTTTTCAGTTTCTTTTGCTTTTGCCATTAAAATCTTGCTCCTTTTTAACCGTATAATAATTTACAACAGAATATCTGCTTTTTAGATTTTAAAGCGTATAACGACTATACGGTCAAGAAAAAAATACAAAAAATCCAAAATAAATGACAAAAGCCCCGGGGAATCCTCCCCGGAGCCAATGCCAGAGTATATAAAAATATTAGGGGTTAGCAAACCAGTTGAAACGCATAAGAACCCACCACCATGCTGTGCATGGTCCCCCGCCCTTGTTAAGGGCGGACTTTCTATGTCTTCCCTTAACAAGGGAAGGTGGCTGCGAAGCAGCCGGATAGGTTCTATTGCTATATGCGTTTATGATCAGAACTCGAATCGGAAGCCTGCGTCGATTCTATAATCCGTCTTAATATCTCCGCCAAACGTCTTTTCAATATTCCCGTAGAAGTTGCACTTGTCGCTCAGCTTTGCTGTACCGCCGATCTGCAATCCTACCCACGTATCACGGAAGTTCTGGTCTATGCTCTTGAATTCCTCAGCCGAGAAGCTGCTCGTCAGTCCGCCACAGAATTCATGATTGAGACTGAGTTTTGCATAGATAGTGCTCTTCGGTGTTTCATAGCCAAAGCCTACTGCTATACGACCGATAAGACTGTTGAAGCTCGACTGGCTTACCCGCATATTGCCAAACGGATAGTTGGAATGAGCTGTATAGTCTGCTCCGTTGAGATGTGTATAGTTGAGTTCGGCACTCGGCTCAAAATAGAAACCGCTCTGCTGACGGAATTTCTTGCCGTATTCTGCACTCAGGCTGAGACCAAGATTTCCGTAATCGCCGTCAACTTTGTAACCACTCTCGTTATAGACTGTATAGTCATTAGTCAGGCGGCCGATCTTGGCAATGAGGTCAACATACTGACCTTTGTCATCATTCCATGTGCCATAGAAGCCAAGGTTGTATTCCTTGTTTTCACCGCTGCCCATGTCATAGCCGGACTTGCCTTCCATGTAACTGATTGCTGTACCGAGGCGCCAGTTCTTACCAGCCTGCCAGTCATAGCCTGCCTGTATGGTTGCATAGTTGAGTTTATAATTGGCATTGTCTTTATCCGAAGCACTGCGGCCACGATAAAATCTTGCCCACGCTCCGAGCTGATCCGGACTGAGCCGCAGATCGCCCATACGGCGCATGAGATCGTTGGCTTCGGCTCTCCATGCCATAGCACTTGAGGTCATGGCTGCCCGTGAGCCCTTCATTATCTGTGTCTCATAGGCACCATAGAGAATGCTGCTGCGGTCAATTGCACCGATCTTGTTGTTTTTATCGCTAAATGTGTTGGTTACATCATCAATTTTATAATCTACTGATACAACAACATCACCTTGTTTAAAGAGGATCGGTGCCTTAGCTGAAGATCTTACCAGGCCTTCATTTACGCTTGCATAAGCGGTAAGATTCTCAACCGAACCATCGGTTTTTACTGCACCGGTATAAGTGAGCTTGTTGGCAAGAGCAAGCAGGGTAGCGCCAAGCTTCTCATCGGAGTTATAGTATGTATCTCCAACTTCTTTATCAGTGTTGATGCTGATAATATTTTGCTCAGTGGTATCAACACTACGGATAGCAATATTTCCTGCTGTTTCATCAACTGTCAGCGTATTTGTACCACTGTCATAAGTGCTGTTATAGTTTACTCTTACTTTGCCGGAAAGTTCACCGATAGTGAGTGTCTTATTGCTTGTCTGGTTGATGATACCATTGTTGCTGGTAAGTACAGATACCTCTGAGAATACATCTTTAACATTGTTATTCCATGTTGCACCATTATTCAGATTGAGCGGTGTCGGGTCAATGAAACCGTCAATATGAGATTTTGCACCATCGAGAATTACCATCATATCGCCTTTATTGACGATGTTGCCGATAATAACAGTTGTCTTATTCTCACCACCGATCAGCATCTCGCCGCCTTCGTTATTGGTAATGTTACCGGTAATATTGGTATTGCCGGCCTTGGTGAGGTCGACTGTACCACCGTCATTGGTAATATTACCCTTTACCTCGGTTGCAGCTGCTTCTACTTTTACAATACCGCCTGTATTGGCGATATTACCGGCTATCTTTGTATCATCAGCCTTGATCTCTACTGCACCGCCGGCATTAGTTGCGATTGCCGCACTGTCGGCACGTCCGACAGCAGTGATGGCTACATTCTTTGCCTCAACATTTACCGCACCGTCAGCACCATTTGCATAGACGGTAACTACCTTATCCTCACTGCCCCCCTGTGCTTCAAGAACAAGTGTCTTGTTCTTTGCCGCAATGTTTGTTGCCTCGCCATTTCCTGCTGCGGCAACTACTGCATCGCCATCTTTTTCAGTTACAATGACCGCGGTATTTTCGGCAATTTCAATTTTATCCTTGCCTTCCTCTTTTTTGAGCTGCTTGGATACAAGATTACTATGTGAAGAAGCCAGAGATCCCTGACCGCTTGCTTCGTCAAATTTGATATTTCCTAAATGCTTAACGACACTTGATGAGGTCAGACCTTCGGCAATCTTTACATAGCCGTCAAGGTTGCGCTCGCCGGTCGTATAAGCGGTGTAATAAAGCTTATTTGCCAAAGCATCGAGAACATTATCAACAGCCGTATCATCAGCTGTATTGATACCATTACTGCCGGTAATAAGATTTATCTTGCTGTCCTCTGCGGCCTTGGTGATTGTAATATTGCCGCCGGTAAATACAGTCGGCGTTGCATCAGCATGCTCGTAGAATACATCAGTATTGCCGCTGTAATTGTCAACTGTCAGAGCTGCATTGTTTTTGAGTACAATGCCACCAAGGTTGCCGTCAGCCGCACCATTCAGTTCTCTAAGTGTATGGGCTTTATTTTCTGTCGGTGTCCAGACAGCAGCATCACGGATATTAAGCGTTGAATTGAGATTGGTGCTGGCACCGTTCCAGGTTGCTCCGCCCTGCATATCAGCATTAACCATTCCAAGAGCCGAGCCTTCCCACTTTGCCCCATTATCCATAAAGAGATTAGTCATGCCGTTTTCGCCGATAGTTACACCGTAACCGCCATGGAAAAGGTAATTACCCTTCCAATAAGAGTCAGCTGTTGTCAGGCCAACATTGATGCGGCCATTGGTCCCCATACCGCCATTGGTGCTGAAATTGCCCTCTATCATTACCGGCAATTTACCGCCGCCGATTGCATTGCCTTCAGCATCCTTCACCACATTGAGGTTAATTACGCCGGCATTGTCGGTAACAAATTCACCATAAGCATTTAGGGCACTAAAAGCGCCATTCTGGCAGATAATTTTACCGCCACCGATATCAATAGTTGAAGCAACTGAATTGATACCCATGTTGGCACCATAATCACGAATTTTTTTGCCGCCGACAATGCTGGTATTGCCATTGCCGTCCATCTTGTATTCGCCGCCTTCAACACCGGCATCAACAAGAATGTCTACCAATCCATCTATTACCGTATGACTGCGTCCTGTTTGGCCATTGCGGCTGGTAATACCCGTAGCCTGCGAAAAATCGCTGCTCTGCGAACGGATCTTTACTGCCTTTTCCCAAAGCTGGTCAACAGAATCTCCTTCCTTGGCATTGTGGATAATAATCTCGCCACCGCCGTTCGGGGAAATTGCTGAGCTTGGTGCCCCGGTATACGACTCACCAAAAAGGTCCAAGCCACCGCAGTTGTTTATCTCCAGCTTGCCTGTCGAATAGAGCGTCCCCGTAAAGCCCGGGCTGCTGCTGCGTACTGTGAGCTTATGTCCCTGCATATCAATAGTAACCGGCGCATCCGGATTGGACTCTACTGCTGCATAGTAGGTGCCAAGCTCCCATGGTCCCGGACTCTTTATAGCTTCGGTTCCGCTGATAGTCGTATCTTTATCAAAGCTGAGATTTACCGCCTCAGCCTTATTGACAATAATACCATACTGCGAGTTATCATCGCCTATGACCTCGCCCATCCGGCGGGCCTGACCGGTCGTCGGATTATAGTCAAGATTGCTGTAACGCTTGGAAACTGCCGAAGCCGTCAAGCCTTCGGCAATATGCGCCTCAGACTTCAGCTTGACAGTACCGTTTATCGCCTCAGTATAATAAAGTCTGTTTGCCAAAGCATCAAGGACACTCTCTACCTGAGCTGTATTGGCATAATCAATGCCGCTGTTATCAGTAACCAGCTTCAAAACAGAGCCCCAGTCAGCTGCTTTGATCGTCAGCGTACCACCGCTGAGATCGGCTGGGGTAGCTGCATTGTGAGTAAAGTACGCATTGCCAAAACCGCTGAACTTATCAATCGTTACATTGCCGTTCTGCATATTGATGCCACCGACAGTATCCGCTGTTTTGGTACCGCCAAAATGCTTGATTTGCGAATCACCAGTAACATTCCAGACCGCATCGCGTTCCAAATACAAATCTACATTTCCCGCTGCTGTACCGGTAAAATTATTTAATTCACCGGAAAATCCGACTGCTATACGGCTGTTGGTATCAATCGACTTTTCCCGCCCTATGGCACATGGCATATCCACTGCAGATCCTTTGAATCCACA
>CALCTX010000218.1 GCA_937907035.1 uncultured Selenomonadales bacterium | reverse complement strand
TCGTCAATATGGGAACTGATATGGCTACGTCGGAACGGTCCGTAGCATTGACGGATGAATATGATGCGGTTTGGACCGGAGTAGGGATCCATCCGGAAGAGGTCATAAAGATGACTGTTGCCGAAGATGATCGGTTGGCATCTTGGGTAGAAAAAGAAAAGGTTATTGCTATTGGCGAGATCGGGTTGGATTATTATTGGGAAAAAGACAATGAAAAGCGGCTTTTGCAGCAGAAAATGCTTATTCGTCAGCTTGATCTTGCCCGCCAGTTGCATTTGCCGGTCTGCATTCATGATCGGGAGGCGCATGGCGATATCATGCGGATATTGAAAACAGAAGGCCGGAATAATTATGGGGTTATTCATTGTTATTCCGGCAGTTGGGAAATGGCGGAGGAGCTTTTAAAGCTCGGCTGGTACCTTGGCGTTGATGGACCGCTGACTTGGAAAAACGCTGCCAAGTTGCCGGAAATAGTGCAGAAGATACCGTCTGACCGGTTGTTGGTGGAGACAGACAGTCCGTATCTTACACCTGTGCCATATCGGGGAAAACGCAATGAGCCGGCATATGTCCGGGCTGTAGCTGAATTTGCTGCAGAGTTGCGGGGAGAGTCTTTGGAAAATTTTGCTGCCCGTACAACTCAAAATGCCCGGGATATTTATGGTATCAAATAATCATCTCACTAATAAATTTTCAGCTTATTTTCATAAACATTTGGGATAATAGCAATGTAGTAATGCAGTTTGAAAATTTAATATCAGCATATTCTCACGAGGGGGAATTCAATGGGATTTTTATATTTCCTTAAGCGAGGAACAAGAAAGACAAAATTTGCGGCTTGTGCCGCATTATTGGTTGTGGCAGCTTTGATCGCAGGGTTTGTTACAGTCAATCATGTCAAAATAACTGTGGATGGCAGTACGAATGAAGTGACAACATTGCAATCTGATCCAAAGCTTATTTTGCAAATGGCCGGGATTAAACTCGGTGCAAAGGATGAATACCGGTTTATCAATAATGAAAAAGGCAAGATGGAAATTGTTGTGTATCGTGCAGTACCAGTAATTATTGAGCACGAGGGAAAAGAAAAAGAAGTAATTACCGCAAAACCTACTGTAGGGGAACTTTTAGACGAACTTGGCTATGATCGGGCAAAGTATCAATCTGACCCGGGAGCAGATACGAAAATTCACAAAGATTTATATATCTCTTTTTACCAAAAAGAAGCTGCCGGAGAGACAGCTTCAAAAGCTCATTACTACATTGAAACATCACGCGGAGCGGTGCGTTATGTCGACTATTATATAATGGAGGCGACGGCCTATTTGCCATCAGATGGCGATGGCGAAGGGATAACAGCAACTGGATTGGAAGCCCGTCATGGTATAGTGGCGGTTGATCCGGATGTGATTCCGCTGGGGACCAGGCTTTATATTCCCGGTTATGGTTTTGCTATTGCCGCTGATACCGGCGGAGCGATCAATGGCGAGATCATCGATCTTTGTATGGAAAGTTATGATGAAGCAATGGAATTCGGTCGCCGCGATGTAGAAGTATTTGTATTAGAAGGTTAAGAATAATGCTGATCAGCTGTTGCAATTGCAACAGCTTCTTTTTTTGCCTGTTTGACAGAGTATTATTGGTAATATAAAAATAGTTATAACGAGACAAATACGAAAAACGGGCTTATTTCCGGAGGCGAAACGTACTTAAAGAGTTTACGTTGCCCCGGGAACAAACCCGTTTTGATAATTTTTTAATTAAAATTCGAATAATTTATTAACCTTATGGTAATGCGTATGCAACAGCTCATGTGATTTTTCACTGAGCGGTTCGCCGAGGAATTCCTTGTAAAGAGTCATTACGTCCGGATTTTCATGTGATTTGCGAATTGGCAGACTGCGATCGATTTCATAAAGTGCGGCAATCCGCTTTTGACGAACTTCATTAGTAGTGCCGATTGGCTGACCGCCACCGCCTATGCAGCCGCCTGGGCAGGCCATAATTTCAATGAACTGATAGTCGCATTCTCCGGCTCTTATTTTGTCCAGAATCTTCCGAGC
>CALCTX010000217.1 GCA_937907035.1 uncultured Selenomonadales bacterium | reverse complement strand
TTTTTTCTTCTGTGCCGCAATTTTTTCATCGTCCGCCGGAGAAAAAAGAGAAATTGCGTATCGGATATATTTCGGCTGATATCAGAGAGCATGTGGTTTTGAAATTTGCCTATGCATTTTTTCGCAGCTATGACCGGCAGCACTTTGAAGTATATTGTTATGCCCGCAATTATGAGGACGGGTACAGCCGTAAGGTAATGGAGCAGGTCGATGGCTGGAGAAATCTTACCGGTATGTCGGCAGCGGAGGCAGCCCGTGTTATTTATGCGGATAAAATAGATATACTGTTTGATCTTTCCGGTCATACTCAGGGAAGCTGTTTGCCTATTTTGGCTTATAAACCGGCCTCGCTGCAGATATCGGGAATAGGTTATTTTGCAACAACCGGATTGAAGACTGTGGATTATTTTTTGACGGATAATTATTTGTTGGGCGGATCAGCACAGGCTGAACCACAGTTATTGGAATCAAATGGATTTGCCGAGCGGTTGCTGGTTATGCCTCGGACTCATTTTTGCTACTTGCCGTTCAACGGGTTGCCGGAGGCAGGGGAAACGCCTTGTCAGAAAAACGGTTATGTTACTTTTGGCAGTTTTAATAATTTTACTAAGGTGACGGATGAAGTTTTGACTGTCTGGCGGGAAATTTTGGAACGGGTACCGAATTCCCGGTTGTTGCTTAAAGCTGAAATTTTTGATCGGCCTGAAGGTCGCAAGGCAGCAGAAGCACGCTTAAAGAAAGCGGGGATTTTATTAGAACGGGCAGAATTTCGGGGAATGACCCGGGAATATATGAATGAATATCAAGATGTAGATATCGCCTTAGATACATTTCCCTATCCGGGAGGCGGAACGACTTTTGATGCGCTGTATATGGGGGTACCGGTCATTGCCCTTACCGGCCGGACACACGGAGAACGGTTTGGCGTCAGTATTTTGCATAATCTTGGGCTGGCGGAACTTTGTACAGAAAACACAACGGAATATATAGAGCGGGCTGTGAGCCTGGCAAATGACCGGGAGCTTTTGGCGATATTGCATCAAAATTTGCGGACGATGCTCAAAAATTCGCCATTGATGAATGAGAAACAATATATGCAGGATATTGAGCACGGATATAAATTGATGTGGGAACAATATCTGGCAGAATACAGGCCGATGTCTTTGCGGGAGGTTTCGCAAAAAATACCGCTGTTGCGGGAATTGGTCATTGATCGTGAATGGCAGCAGGCGGTTGAACTGGCAGCATCGATTGAAGTTGTTGAACATCTTGATGGCCATATATTGGAGGAATTAGCCGGCGTATATATTGATGCTAAGGATGGCGCCGGAGCGGAACGGGTAACTGTGCGGTTGCTCGCGAAGAAGCCAAAAGATGGTTATTCGCTGTTTTTGCGAAGCCGGGCCAGGTTTTTGTGTAAGGATTATGCGGCTGTGATCCGATTGGCAGAACAGGCACTGGCTTC
>CALCTX010000216.1 GCA_937907035.1 uncultured Selenomonadales bacterium | reverse complement strand
CGCTCCATAAGTTACCCGCCACCTATAGAGGCAGGAGACATCTTTGCTGAGTTATATAACTCAACATATTTTTTCGCAATGATAGAAATCAGCAAGAAAAAAATAACCGCCGGCAAAATACCGACGGTCTGTTTTCACATCTGGCTGCTGATCGCATCACACGCCATTTGATAAGATTTATGTACTTCATCAATAAACCTGTCAAGCTCTGCCCGATCCGCATTCCCCTTTATTGCCGCTACTGCCGCATCAATAGCCTCAAGAAGACGGTTCATACTGAGATTGCCGATAGTTCCCCGCAAAGTAAACAATGCTTTTTGGGCCATTGCCATATCGTCCATCTCAACTCCGGCACAAAACTCCTCAAAGGAATTATCATACAGGAACTGGGAAAGATACTTATTATACAGGTCTTCCTTGCCCATAAACCGTTCTAATCCTTTTTTATAATCAATTCCAGCTGCATTGAATGCATCAATATCCGCCATGACAATCCCTCCATTGCCTGATGATCAAAAATCAAAGCAACTTTTCCAATGCTTTATATTTTTCAAACTCTGCCATCAATTCATCGTAATATTTCAGCAGGTCATCACTATATTCGCCGGCCCGGCAAGGTTCAACAATCTTAACAACAATATCCAACAACGGTGTCAATCCCATATTAGCACAAACTCCTTTGAGTGTATGGGAATGACGAAATGCATCATCAGTATTTTTTTCTTTCAGCGATACGCCTAAAGCTTCAAAAGATTTCTCCACCAAGAACTTTCTATAAATCTTTGCATAAAAATCCTCTTTGTTTAAGAAGCGACCCATTGCACCATCAATATCGCATCCCATTGACCTAAGTTCATCCAAAAGAGCACTCATTCGTCAAATCCCTCACTTTTCAGCTATATATAATGAATTCTATCATCTTTTTCCAGAAAAGTATATAATTTTTTGAAATTATCCTAAAATCTCAATAACCTTTGATACAAGCTCTATCTTGCTTGCCGGTTTAACCAGATAGCCCTGCGGTTTCAACGTGTGCAAAAGTTCCATTACCGTTTCGCGGTTTGTCATACTCGTCAAAAATACCACCGGGACTTTTGCCATTTCCGGGTCCTCAC
>CALCTX010000215.1 GCA_937907035.1 uncultured Selenomonadales bacterium | reverse complement strand
CAAACGGGTCCGAAAAGCTGTTCAAAAAAGCAATCGTTCAATCCGGTGCCGGGCTTAATCATTCAAAGGCAAAGTATGATGATAAAAATCAGGCCGGGGAATTGCTGAAAGCAGCCAGGGTATCTGATATGGCCGGTTTGATGGCACTTTCGGAGGAAGAACTGTTTAAGGCTATGAACGTAAAGACCGAAATCGTTGGTGATGAAAACGGCAGCCGGGTTACGGATTTGAACAATTTCCCGATGCGTGATGACAAGCTGAGCATAATTCCTTTTGATGTGAGCAAAGCGATTGTTGAGCGTTCGGGAGATGTCGATGTTATGATCGGAACAACTGGTGATGAAATGCGTTACTGGGTTGATGAAATGGGTGTGGCTAATGATACTGAGGTGATAAACGACGATCGGAATATTCGTGTGTTCTATGATTTTATAAGAGGAAAGTTTGACGCATATAAAAACAGATTTCCGTCAGAAGCTGAAAAAATCAATAAGGCTTTGAGAATCTCACATGCTTTTGATGACAGCAAATATGCAAAGATGTATCCGGGAATTTGGCAGTATACGGATATTGCTTCTGAGGTATCGTTCCGGACGCCGACGCTTAAAATTGTTGATGACAGAATAAAGGCCGGCGGTAAAGGGAAGACGTATGTTTATTTGTTTAACAAACGTGCAACAAACAGAGAATGGGTGGGGGCTTGTCATGCCTGCGAACTGAGTTATGTATTTCATAATTTGGTGCATTCATCTTTTGGCGATACTGATCCCGGACTCGCTGCGGATGTTTCCGCTGCCTGGGTTGCTTTTGCGAGAACAGGAAATCCTTCAACGGAAAAAATCTATTGGCCGGAGTATAATCTCGATACCCGTCCGACGATGGTAATGGGAAATGACTGCACAATGAAGGCCGTTAATGATCCGGAAGGAGAAATAAGAGAACTGCTTAAAAATGTCCTTATTTTCTAATTGAAAGGCATGTAAGTATTTAAATTTATTCAACAGGGAGATGAACAGGCTTATGAAGAAACTTACAAAACGTATTTTGGCAAGTGTGGTTTTATCTATGGCTGCATTGGCTTTTGCTCCGACAGATATCCCCGTGACAGAAGCAGTGGCAGTGCAGGAGATGCCGGCACCGGTTATTGCAAAACCGGCTGAGGTCGGCAAGGTAAAACAGATCAGCGATTATTTGTATGCTGTCCGTTACAGTGATCTGAAAACCGATTTGATGAATGCTCCGGAGACGGGGCTGGGTTCGTTGTTCCTTTTTCGGGAATATGGCTCTGAGGCAAAGGCGCCCGGTTGTTCGGCTGTTGTAAACGGTAATTATTACGGGCGTAATCTGGATCTTAATTTGGCGCATTATCCGGAATTTGTTGTCTGGGTTGATGGCAATAAAGACCGTTACGCGAGCATGGCAGTTTGCATTGATGTCAATGTAACACCGCAAATGGTAAATGAAAATAAATTTCCTGATAAAAACGCCTATCATCACGGGGACAGCAAAATGTTTTGGGATATGTTACCGCTCATGGCTTTTGACGGCATAAATGAAAATGGTGTTGCCTGCAATATCAATGTGGTTCCAAATGATGTCCAAAATTCAAAGGGGACCAATCCGGGGAAGCTGCCGTTGAAGTACGCTTTTGTTGTCCGGTATCTGCTTGACCATGCGAAAACTGCGGCTGATGGGGTTGAGTTATTAAAAAAGGCCAATATTTTTGAACCGGAACGCGACCTGTCGGAAATGCATTTTATGATTTCCGATACCAAAGAAACCTATGTTTTGGAAATCGTTGATGACCAGCTGCGGGTTGTAAATAACGCCAAAATAATGACGAATTTCTATTTGTCTGAGCCAGGATATACGAAGCATTCGATGGGAATTGAGCGTTGGAACATCTTAAAGGCACATTACGCTGAGGCAACTTCTATTGAAGGTATGCGTCATCTTATGGAACGGGTAAAGTATACGAAGGCATATAAGGAAGATACATACCCGGCCTGGTTAAGTGAAACTTATGAAGGGGATATAAATACTGATACTCCGGAGAAGGAGATACTTAACAGGATTATGCCAAAGCGTTACGAAGATTACAAAAATGCAACCCGGGAACGGTCCTTGGATTTATGGGAGACAGTACATACTTCGGTATATGATATGAAAAATAAAACTTTGCGTATTACCCAACATGAGGAATATGACAAGTACTTTGATTTCAAGCTCTAATCAATAAAAAGCGGGTTAATATGGAGGCGGTTTTTTGTATGAAAAAATTTACTAAATGTTTATTGTCGGCTTTGATTAGTGTGGGTGTTGCTTTTTCGAGTGCTGATGCCTGCTCAAGGTTTACCTATGCAGATGATAGCGGCTCCGTCATAACGGCCCGTTCAATGGATTGGGGAGAGAATTTTCCGGGGGGAATTCATGTATTTAAGCGTGGTACAGTGCGGAAAAATTATGCCCCCAATACTGTAATGCCGGAATGGACAGCCAAGTATGGTTCTGTCGGAATGCAAAATCTTGGGGTTGAATGCTCGGCAGTCAATGAAAAAGGTCTGGTAGTTGACCTGTTGTGGTTGGGGGAGTCGGATTACGGCACCTGTAAATCTGGGGAAACGGCTATTCCGCTCAATCTGGTGGAACAATATCTGTTGGATAATTGTGCCAATGTCGAAGAGGTTGTAAAATGCCTGCAGCAGCAAAAAATCCGGCCGGTACAGACGGAAAAGGAAGTAGCCAGTGGTGTGAAAGTGGCATATCATTTTTTGGTGACGGATAAATCCGGGGATAATGCTGTTATTGAATGGCTTGACGGCAAGCTGAATATTCATCGTCAAAAAGGCAAAATAGTAATGACTAACGACCCGAGTTATAATAAAATGCTGGCAATAAGAGATTATTACCGGGAAATTGGCATTGAAAATTCTATGCCGGGTTCGTCACTTTCCCAAGCTCGTTTTGTATATATTGACGGCTGGCTGAATCAGTTGCAGAGTAAGGTATCTGAGCGGTTTATTGGCGGCATGGGGCATCACGCTGCTGCTGCCCGCATGGGGGGCATGGTTTGATGCCTGCAAAGGCATTCACGGGGCGGGTTTTATCCCGTTCACGGTGGGGCTCGGCATGACGGCAGCCCTTTTCATGGTGATAGAAGCGCTGATAGCCGCCCTGTTCTGCGCCATGTCCCGACGCTGAAGGGAGTTAAGGCATCAAGTCAGCCGAGGGCTGACGATGCCTGACGGCGTTGCAGAAAGTACAGACCGCTGAAAATGCGGGAATCAAAGGCTATGCCCTGTGCCGCCTGTTGGTTCAGCCACGTCTCTATCTCCTCCGTCGGCACTTCATGCTCCCGATACTCAAAGACACAATACTCACCATCCTTGATCTTCGGCTCCATCGAATGCCCAGTCGCGCGAAC
>CALCTX010000214.1 GCA_937907035.1 uncultured Selenomonadales bacterium | reverse complement strand
GCCGCCAAAGTGCTGACCATAAGATTTCCCTTAATATTATATATTCCGCCTTTATACCCCATTGCACTATGAGTATTCAAATTATAAAGGTTGATCTTACCACCGGAAGCTCCCAATGCAGCATACCCTTTGGTATTATTTTTATTTACTTCAATAGTACCACCGTTAAGGGCACTGATTTGAGCATTGCCACCATTGACAAAAGCGCCATTGCCGTTGACAAAAATATTTGAACCGTCAAAAGTAATCTCGCCGCCCTTGGTTGCATAAAGTCCGGTGGAATTTACCAGTCCCTTGTCATTTTCCGCCAGACCATAATCCATAAAGTCGCCCCACTCGCCAAAAACGCCAATATACGGGCCAACTAAATCGATTTTGGAATTGCCTGCCGAATAGACACCGATAGAACTGTCTGTGCCAACAGCATTTATATTCATAAACGCACTGTCCGTCATTTCATCACCATAAAAATCATACAAATAATTCAACTTAGCCTGTTTATCGTTATCCGTACCATTGAAATATAAACCGTATGCATTTCCGTTATTTGTCTTTACATTGATATCCAATGCAGCCGCTGTGGAACTGCCATTGGAAAGTTTGATTTCAGAATTAGTATTAACAACGCCCTTGACATCGCCGGATGCAGCCTGTTTGTTTATATTTATCATTGTATCCCAGCCACTTTGAGCAAGCTTCATATCCTGCTTGGCTTCAATTCCGGCAATATCAGTTGATTCAGTGAAGGTATATACTCCGTCTGCATAAACATCCGCATACGCCGTATCAACCGCAATATCGCCGGTAATTACCTGTTCTGCCTTGCTCGGTACTGGTGTCGGAGCGGCATACGAACCCTGTCCGCTTGCTTCGGCAAAGGTAATGTCGCCGGTCTTGAGGGTTGCTGATGAGCTCGTCAGACCTTCAGCAATTTGTACCGTACCGCTGAGGTTGCGTTCATTGTTCACATAAGCGGTGTAATAGAGCTTATTTGCCAACGCATTGAGAACTGCATTAACTGCCGCATCATCACTTGTAGTGATACCTGTATTGTCAGTTGCCATGATCACAGCCGCAGACTCATTGGCACTCCTGATGATCGTATCGCCGGCATTGAACTTGGTCGGTGCCGCTTCTTCATGAGCGTAATAAATCTTAACTGCGCCGGTAAGTTTATCAACCGTAAGCGGATTTGTATCCTTCTGGAATATATTTCCCGGCTCACTTGACGAATTACCGCCGGTAAGATTTGCGATATGACTGCCGCTGAAAGCAAGGTCATTGGCACCGGCCTTGGCTGTCTTTCCCCAAAGCTCATTGTTCCAAGTGGATTTCTTATCCAGCCATAGGTTAATAGCGCCGGTATATGTCTTTTCCCCAACCTTAAGACCGTCATCAGCAAAGGCATTATAAGCAACACCGGTCCAAGTGGAATCATTCGTTGCCATACCAAGATTTACGACACTGTCAACACACGGTTCAAGAGTAAGATTATACGCCCCGGCAGTTGTATCAACATTACCGAGAATATTTACCTTGTTTGTTCCCGCACTGCCGTCAGACTTCATGTTCATATTGATATAGCCGCTCTCAGCACGAAGTGCTGCATAACCAGCGGTATTATCCTTGTTAATCTTTATGCTGCCGCCAGCCATATTGATTGTACCGCCGCCACCGTTAACATAAGCACCGTTGACGGCCGCCTCAATATCAACCATGCCGCTGACATTGATATCGCCGCTCTTCTGCAAGGTGCCGTAGCTATTGTGCGAATAGAGAGCTGCTCCGCCGAAATAGCTGTAGCCGCCTTTAGCCAGCGATACTCCCCACGGCTTGGCTTCAGTACCGTCGCCCTTCATGGTCAGGTTGCCATTGATATTTACCTCGGCATTTCCTGTTGCATGAATACCAATACCAGCACTGGCACCGGCGTTGGCCGTCAAATAAGTGTCAGCGTTAATCGTAATAACTGCCTTATTGGCAGCATCAGTATTCGTTACGCTGATAGCTTCGGTACGACCGGTTGAAGTAACATCAACGATATATTTGGAAGCCGTGATTTCCGTCTTAGTGTTGTCATTCTTCAAAATACCGTAAATCTGCTTTGTACCATCAATTGAGGTCTTCAGCTCATTACTGCCGGCATCAACTGTCAAATCGTTGCCATTGCTGTTCATGATCGCAGTATTGGCAGCGGAAACATCCTTCAGTGCAATGGTCGTATTGCCTTCCATCTTGTAAGTGCCGTCAGACTGACGAACCCCGCCGTCAACATACGGTTTATCATCAAGCTTAGAATTCTGAATACCTGTTGAATACTCAAAAACAGTCTGCTTGCCAGTTGGTCCAGGAGTTGGAGTATAGCCTTCCAACGAACCCTGTCCGCTTGCTTCGGCAAAGGTAATGTCGCCGGTCTTGAGGGTTGCTGATGAGCTCGTCAGACCTTCAGCAATTTGTACCGTACCGCTGAGGTTGCGTTCATTGTTCACATAAGCGGTGTAATAGAGCTTATTTGCCAACACGTTGAGGACATTTTCAACTGCCGCATCATCAGTCATTGTGATACCGGTATTGTCAGTAATGAGGCCGATTGCCGAACCCGTTGCCGCACTCTTGATGGTGATATCGCCGCCATTGATAGTCGTCGGTGCTGCTGCATCGTGTGCATAGAACACCTTGGTATTGCCGCTGTAGCTATCGATAGTAATATTTCCTGCACCAGCATTGGTCATATTGATTGCATTGTCGCTGCCAGAGAGTGAAAGGAGTGAGCTGTCGCCCGTATTGTTCCATACGGAGCCGTTCTTCATCTCAAGGTTATAGCCGATTGGTGCTCCGGCCTTAGTTGTACCGGAAGCCTGTGTGGATTTTCCTGTCCAGCTTGCACCATCAAGGTAAACATTGGTGTCATGACCGGCAGAAATATTATCGCCTTCCCAATATGAGCCAGGAGTGAACCAAAGGTTTACAGCGCCATTTCCCTGTGCTGCTCCATAGGAGCCGGTGCTTCTTACATCGCCCTTGAAATAAGAATCCTCCGTACCAAAGCCGACATTGATACTGCCTACAACATTCATAGAGCCGGACATTCCTATGCCGCCTTCGATAACCGCCTTATTTTTGCCTGCTCCCGTAGCTGCCCCTTCAACGCCATCATGAACAGCGTTGAAATATACATAGCCAAGATTTGAGGATGTAAATTCGCCATAAGAACGGATTGCCCAAAGGCCGTTGCCTTTTTTTCCTGTCCCATCATCGTTGTTCAGCTTGATGGTACCACCGCCGACACTGACAGTTGAAGCGACATTACTGATACCTTCAATATTGGTTCCAGGATTTGCATTATAGGCACTGCTCTCGATGTCTACAAGGCCGTCAATTATAATCTGCGAACGACCATTTGCGACACCGTTCATTGTCTTAATACCACAGAACTGGTTGTTGCCAGGATTGATGCTGTTGATAGTGACAACCTTCTTTTCAAGATCGCCTTCGCCGTTGTGAATAACAATCTTGCCGCCGCCATTTACATAGAGCGGTGTCGGATAGCCGGAAGCTCCGGTTCTTTCAGCAGTAAGAACAATCTGACCTGGGTTGTTTATCTCAACTGTTCCGATTTTAAGCTCTTTCGTTGCAGTGTCCACCACGCCGGTTGCCATGATGTCAATCAGTCCGGCAGTTGCGGCACCATTGACGGTAAGATTGTGTCCCTGCAGGTCAAGAACGGTGTGCTGATTTGTCGAGCTGGCATCTATTATTGCTGTTCCGGCACTGCCGTAAAGTCCTTTTTCTACATTGGCGCCGCTGCTGGTGATTGTCGTATCGCCATCGAATATATATTTGCCATCCTTGCGGAGTACTCCGCCGGTAATATATTCGCCATCACTGGAAGCGTTGCCGAGTATCGGCGAACTAAAGGCAAATTTATCCTGATGTTCTTTATACGGATCGACAATTTTTCCCTGACCGGTAGTTTTGTCAAAACCGATAAAATCCTGCTTCAAAACGGCACTTGAGGAGGTCAGTCCTTCAGAAATCTGGGCATACGCTGAAAGATTTTCTTCGCCTTTCATGTAAGCCTCGTAATAAAGCTTGCCGGAAAGTGCATTAAGTACATTGCCTACAACTGTATCGTCTGTCATATCGATCCCGTTATTGCCAGTAATCATAAACAGCGAGGACCCGGCTGCTGCATTTTTGATATGAGTATCGCCTGCAGTATAGTTTTCTGCTGCTGTACCGTCTCCGGTATGATCGTAGAAAATCTTTGTCACACCGCTGATGTTGTCAATGGTAAGCGGGTTGGTATCGTTCTGGAAAATATTGCCTGCCGCTGAAGCTGATGCACCACCAGTAAGGTTTGCAATATGGCTGCCTGCAAAATTAATATCTTTATCATAACTCCCTGAAACAAATGTATTTCCATATTTTTCATTTTTCCATACAGCATTATTGGCAAGCCAAAGATTGATCGCACCGATGTAAGGAGCTTCTGCACCTTCAACAATATTGCCGCCATCGGCAAAACCATTATGAGCAACACCTGTCCAATCTGATGTTTTGCTGTTAAGTGCAAGGTTGATAACAGATTCGTTACAGTTATCATTTTTATTTACAGCTGTTGCTGATGCAAAGACATTTCCTTTCAGATTAACCTGCGATGTGCCGGCTGTGCTTGCATCTTTCATATTGACATTAATGGTACCATCTGAAGCAACCAAAGCCGCATAGCCTTTTGTATTATCTTTGTTTACGATAATGTCAGTGGCACCTTTAAGATTTACAGTTGCTCCGTTAGCATTGGCAAAAACGCCGTTTCCATTAGCGTAGATTGTCGCCTTACTATTTACATTTACTAAAGGAGCCAGCTTTTTTGTCATGTCGCCTGTTGCATAGATACCGCTGCAACCCATGTTTTCATAGCCGCCTGTACCGCCTTCAACAGTATCAATACCGTAGTTGATGATCTCGTTGCCTTCGCTGTCAGTGCTCTTTGCGCCAATAGTAAGATTACCGATATCGGCTTTGCTGTTACCTTTGACATACATACCGATAGCTTCGTCCTTACCCTTTACAGCGATATTTATTGTACGGTAGGTGTCAGTGGCAAAGGTGGTTTTGTTCTCCGCATCACTATTTACGATGCGGATACCATTTGCTTTTTTATTATTGTTGACAACATTTATGTTTACATCTTCCCCTTGAAGTTTTACTGCATGATTGTTGTCGGCCAAAACTCCAAGTACATAGCCTGATGCACCTGATGAATCTCTGTCGGTATTGTCAATATTTAAGTTTGTCGTATTTCCTTTGATGGTTACATCATTTGCTGTTGCTTCAATTCCGGCAATATCTGTGTCTACCGGGAAATTATAAAGCTTATTTTCAGCATCATAGGAAGCGGCATACTGAGTATCAGCAGTAACATCTCCTGTAAGCAGTTGGTCATAGTTATCTGAATAAATTCCCATACCTTTACTGCTATCAAAGCTGAGCGTTCCTACCTTCAATATGGCACTTGATGAGGTAAGTCCTTCGGCGATTTCAATCTGTCCGCTAAGATTGCGTTCACCAGTTGCATAGGCAGAATAATACAATTTATTTGCCAGTGCGTTAAATACCTGCTTATAATCGCTTTCAGTATAATCATCCATATTGAGGCTGTCAGTTGTCAGAGTAATCAAAGACCCCGGAGCTGCATTTTTTATATAGATGTCGCCGCCATTATAGTTGCTGGAATATTTTCCTGTATAATCATGCGAGAAGAAGAATTTTGTCGCACCGCTGTAATTTTCGATATATACATCACGGTCATAATTCATCTGAACATAGCCCGGTGCCGCTTCAGCGCCTTCACTGCCATGCAAAGAATTTAAGTGCATATCCCAGTCGAATCTGCCGTACTGATAGATACTTGGGTCTGGAAGGGTTGGGCTTGTAGAGCCTGCGGCAATAGCGTCGTTTGCCAGCGCATAATAGTTCCAGGTTGCACCATTCTGCAGCCAAAGATTTACACTGCCCATCTGATCAGGATTTTTTACCTTTGCTGTGTCCAGATTAGTATTGTCAATTATTCCCTGCCATGTGGAATCAGCTGTGGTCAAGGCAAGGTTGGTTTCACCTGTACGATAATAGTAATCTCCGCCTCTTTGGTCTTCGCCGTCTTTCATGGTAATGATATTACCGATAATATTGACCTTTTTGTCTCCTGCAGTACCATCTTCCTTCATATTGACGTTGATGGTGCCGCCAAAGTTTGCCAGTGCATAGTAGCCCTGATATTGATCATCGACCACCGGTACTTCGATATTTGTATTGCCGTTGAGGTTGATAATGGCTGTCTTGGTGTCATCTGAGCCATCAGCATTTCTGTAATACGGGTCAGTTACAACAGCATTGCCGATTACCCGCAAATCTGTATCTCCATTTACGGTAACCGATGAACCGTTAGTCGCCTGAACAAAAATTCCAGCCGGTGCCCATCTGAGTCCCTTGTAAGTCTCGATTCCACCATGTACGTCAGCAGAAGTTATACCGTATTCTGTTGCGCCATCTTCATCAGTACCGCCCATAGTAACATTGCCATTTACGACAAGAGTTGCCTTCGGGTCTTCGCCGTATCCCTGCAGAATGATGCCGCTTGAAGCATAGCCATCACTCTCTGCAGTTACATCAAGATTACCGTTGATCGTAACATTGCTGCCCTTGGCAATGCTGAGACCGGAAAAGCCGTAGCTGGCATTTTCTTTCTTGGAAACAAGATAAAGTGTTTTTCCACTGTCAAGATTAATGACATAGTTTCCGCTCAAATCTGCCGCTTTTCCCTCTTTGGTGTCAGTAAATGAGAAGTCGTCACCTTTAAGATCATAGGTAATAGTGCCTTCACTTTCAGTTACCCTTGAATCTTCAGATTTTACCTGAATAAAATTCTGATTGTCCGTCGAACCGGTAATTGCCTGAGTATATGATATGGCTGCTTCCGACACTGACGTATTTGCTCCGGACATTACACCGATAGCCACTAAAGCTGCTAATTGCTTTGACCAACGCTTTTTGGTGAATGTCTTGAAGAAACTGTTCTTGTAAAACACGCTAAATCTCCTCCCTTTTATCATAGTAAAAAAACGAATAATATTGCCCCACAAATCTCCTTATAGACCTCAACACCTTTCCTGTTAATTCAGCAGGTTTAATAGTTTTATTCCTATCTATTTCACACCATAGGTAATTCTAAACCGTTCCGTAGTATATGCTGGGAGGGCATACATGCCTTCCGTATAATAATCCTTATACTCAGTATCTTTTGTAATGTCACCGGTGATCACCTGCTCAATTTGCAAAGGTTCTCCTTCGTCAGCAAATGCCTGCACAGTACAAATCGGCATTGACAACATTGCCAATGCAATAGTATGATGTAACCTTTTCTTGCTAAACCATTTCATTAAACTTACCGCCTGCCTTTCTAAAAGCACTCTCCCCGCCATAAGCAA
>CALCTX010000213.1 GCA_937907035.1 uncultured Selenomonadales bacterium | reverse complement strand
AAGCAGTAATAGCAGTAAAAAATCTTAATACCGGTTACAGCAGGAATGTTCCTGTACTGAAGAATGTATCATTTAATGTGCAACAGGGCGAGCTGATCGGAATTATCGGGCCGAATGGTGCCGGTAAAAGTACGTTGCTCAAAACTTTGCGGGGGCTTTTGCCGCCGATAGAGGGAACAGTGGAAATAAACGGACGGCTGACGACTGAACTGACTGATCGGGAATTTGCCTGCAATGTTGCTTATTTGCAGCAGTCAGTTGAGTTGACTTTTGGGTACAGTAATAAGGAGATCGTCATGGCCGGGCGTTATCCCCGTTTGCAATGGTGGCAGCGGGAAAGTGCCGAGGACGAAAAGATCGTTGAAGCCTGTATGGAATATACCGGTGTTGAAAATCTGATGGACAAACCGGCTAATGCCATATCCGGCGGACAAAGGCAACGGGTTTTGCTGGCCAAGGTGTTGGCACAGCAGACGCCAATCCTTTTTCTTGATGAACCGTCAACCGGATTGGATATTTTTTATCAGGAAGAGATTTACCGTTTTTGCCGGGAACTTTGTGCGGCGGGCAAAACGGTTCTTATGGTAGTACATGAGATGAGTCTGGCCGGAAAATTTTGCTCGCGGCTGATGCTGGTCGGACAAAATAAGATATTGGCAGACGGAACGCCGGAAGAGGTTTTGACCGGAGAAAATCTGAGCCGGGCTTATCGGGTGCCGGTTGATGTCGTTACGAATCCGCTGACCGGAACGAAAGAAGTATATACTGAACCGCTGGAAGCCGATGAGCATCGACGGGGATTATTGCGGACTATTATCGGGGAGGGCGGAAAATAATGAGTATGTATAAAAAACGCTCGAAAATCTTTTTCCCGGTAATGATCGGTTTGTTTATTTTTGTGTCCTTGCTGTCAATGGCAGTCGGGCAGATCGAGATACCGCTTTCCCATGTAGCGGCGTTTGTTTCACAATCTTTGGGGCTGCCGTTTTTCAGTGATGTTGTTGTTACTCCGGAGCAACAGGCAGTCCTGTGGCATATTCGTGTGCCGCGGACGATAGTCGGACTGATGGTCGGAGCCGGGCTGGCAGCATCGGGAACAGTCATGCAGGGGATTTTCAGTAATCCGTTGGCTGATCCGGGAATTATCGGTGTATCGTCAGGTGCGGCAGTCGGGGCGGTTATTGCAATCGCGCTTGGCGTCAGTGAAGTAAGTATGTTTACGATGCCGGCATTTGCTTTTGTCGGTTCGTTTTGTGCCGTCATTTTGACGGTAGGGCTGGCAATGCGGCATGGTAAGATACCGGTAATGACACTATTATTGGCCGGCGTCGTGGTCGGAATGATGCTCGGTGCCGTTACGTCAGGAATTTTGACTGTTATCAGTGAGCAAAAGATGCACCAGTATTTGTTCTGGACGATCGGCGGTCTGGATTATCGCCGGTGGGAACATGTTCTCATGGGTTTTGGCCCGATATGTATCGGAATTGTGATCATGCTGCTGTTGGCACGGCATTTGAATATTCTGGTCTTGGGAGACGTGGAGGCCAAAGCAGTCGGCATGCCGGTTGCCAAATATCGGCTGAGCCTTCTGGCAATTGCGGCAATGACAACGGCTGCCGGTGTCTGTATCAGCGGAAATATCGGTTTTGTCGGGCTGGTAGTGCCGCATATGATGCGGCTGATCGTCGGTCCGGATCACCGGGTGTTGTTACCGGCCAGCATATTAGCCGGTGGTGTCTTTTTGGTATTTTGTGACACGATCGGAAGGATCATCGTGTCACCATTGGAAGTTCGGGTCGGGATAATGACTGCATTCCTTGGGACACCATATTTCCTG
>CALCTX010000212.1 GCA_937907035.1 uncultured Selenomonadales bacterium | reverse complement strand
TATTTAATCGGCACGACGTGGCTGATTTGACGTCAAATTGACATTTGACATCATCAATCTGACATTGACAAATGCCCATTGTAAAATAATTATAGAAAAAGGTGCTGCCGGCAAACGGTCAGCCCCGTGATAAACTGTTTTTTAAACCGCTTATGCCTGGTCAGCTGTTAAGCGGTTTTTCTATGCCTTGATAACAATGATCAACGAAATCAGCAATACTAAAAACGTAAAAAAATCACATGTCGTCATAAGCCTCCCCCCCATTCAGGGGCTGAGAAATTATAATCAATCAGTACCGATAACCAGCGAAAATCGTTAGAATGAGGTAGGGACGCGAAACGGGATTGTTTCCGAAGGCGAGACGTACTTAAAAACGTACGTCGACCGAGAAAACAATCCCGTGACAAAGTAGCTACCCATTATAACGATTTTCGCATTTAATTTTTAGATATCGATACGGTATACTCCCCACTTATCATTATTATCAATACATAATGCAATAATATCATTGGTACCCGGAATTGCGGTGATCGCTCTGATCTTCTTGATTCCGAACTCAGCCGTAGCAATATCATCAATGTACTTTCCGGTGCTTCTCTTCATGATACGGATACGATTGCAGCTTCCGTTATCATGGAAAACGATATAGTTAGCAGTAAGTGCCAATGTCGGATTGTTCTGGAGTGTCTTTGCACCTCTGCCTTTTACAGTGCCGGCTTCTTCAGCATAACTGGAAATGATCTTGCCTTTATCAGTCTTTGTGTCAATTACATTAACTGCCGCAACATCAACATCACGGTTATTATCCTTCACTTTGGTACGAGTTGCGATATAAAGTTTCGTTCCGTCAGAGTAATTGCCTCTGTTGCCGGCAGGAATAAAATCTTTGATCGGGAGCTTTTTGTTCTCGGTAATTTTGCCGTCAGCAATTGATCCTTTATAGATATTATCACGATCACCATTTGCCGTATAATATACTAAATCTTTATCGCCACGTACCCGCATCAGATTCAGATATTTTTTCGGCTCGCCGTAGGTATTGACTTTCTTATTTGTATCCATGGAATAAATTTTCCGGCCGACACGATAAAATACTGCATTATCATCAGCAGTAGCCACTGTCTCACTAATGTTATTCAAAACAGCCTCAAGACCGGTAATTTTCTCATCCTGGAAATCAATCTTGTAGACTGTTTTTCCTTTTCCCAACGCAAACAAGCTGTTGCCGACTACATAGCTTCTTTCCGACATGAATTCCGGTATCTCTCCAGCCCATTCAAGCTTGTAAATCTTAGCACTAATCTTGTCCTTGCCGTACTTTACTTCTTTCAGAGCTGGTGTTTTTACTTCTTTGCGGGCAACTATTTTATCCTCTTTTGCCCCACCGCTTGCACCATCGCCGCCACCGCAGCCTGCTGCCATGAATACCGAAGCTCCGAGCATCAATGCTGCGGAAATTGCCTTTGCCTTTTTACCAAATAACATCATTAAGATTCTCCCCCCTGAAAAAATAATTAATATTTTGCCTCATTTCTCTGAGGATTAACCCCTAAACCTCTTGAATTATCGGTATGATCATCGGACGCCGACGGGTTTTTTCAAACAGATACCGACCCAATGCCTCACGAACGGCGGATTTGATCGTTGCCCAATCCGTAATCTTCTCATTTTCGCAATGAGCAATCGCCTGTTCTACCCGCTCACTGGCTCCGCCCATAAGCTCTTCCGATTCACGAACGTAGACAAAACCACGTGATACAATATCCGGTCCGGCGAGAACCTGACCGGTCTCTTTGTTCATCGTCGTAACAACAATAATTATTCCATCCTGAGAAAGCTGTCGCCGGTCTCGCAATACAATATTCCCGACATCGCCAACTCCAAGTCCGTCAACTAATACAATTCCTGCAGCAACTTTGCCGGCAACTGCACCTTTTTCCCGGGTAAATTCCAATATCTGACCGTTTTCGCCTATAAAAACATTTTCCTTAGGCATTCCGAGTTCCTGTGCCAAACGTGCATGCTGCACCAAATGACGATACTCGCCATGTACCGGAATAAAGAATTTTGGACGCACCAAATTATGCATTAATTTCAATTCTTCACGGCTGGCATGTCCCGAAACATGAATCCCTTCCGAACGGCCATATACAACATTCGCTCCTAATTTCAGGAGATTGTCAACTGTTTTGGAAACGAGCTTTTCATTGCCGGGGATTGGCGTAGCAGAAATAATGATCGTATCTCCCGGTACGATATTGACCTTGCGGTGATCGGACATTGCCATCCTGGTCAGGGCCGACATCGGCTCTCCCTGACTGCCGGTAGTAATAACCACTACCTGTGAAGCGGCATAATTGTTAATTTCGTCAATATCGATTATAGTTCCTTCCGGGGCATTGATATAACCAAGCTCAAGAGAGATGTTTACTACATTGACCATACTGCGCCCCAGCACAGCCACTTTCCGTTTATAACGGCAAGCAGTATCTATTACCTGCTGAATACGATGGACATTTGATGAGAACGTAGCAACAATGATGCGCTGTCGGGCATTATGAAACGCTTTATCAAATGCTGCACCGACCGTACTCTCGCTTGGCGTATGCCCCTCACGTTCAGCATTTGTGCTGTCAGCCATCATCAGTAAAACACCGCGATTGCCAAGATCTGAGAAGCGACGGAAATCCGTCATTTTACCATCAATCGGAGTATAGTCCAGTTTAAAGTCACCGGTATGAACGATCATCCCCAGCGGAGTTTTTATCGAAAGCCCGACTGCATCGGGAATACTGTGATTTACCCGAATAAAGCCTATGCTGAAACAACCGATGTTGATAATATCGCCTTGATTTACCGCATGTAAATTGCTCGACCCGACGCCGTTTTCCTTAAGCCTTCCTTCTAATATACCCAAAGTCAGACGAGTTCCATAGACTGGAACACTGAGCTCTTTCAAAACGTACGGAAGCGCTCCAATGTGATCCTCATGCCCATGCGTAAGAACAATCGCCTTAACCTTTTCGCGATTTTCCAATAAATACGTAATATCAGGAATAACCAAATCTATTCCCAACATGTCTTCCTCAGGGAACATCAAGCCAGCATCAATAAGAATAATCTCGTCACCATAACGGATAACGGTCATATTCTTACCGATCTCGCCTAAGCCACCAAGAGGAATAACCTGTAATTTTTGCACACTTTTTGACAAAAATCACACCTCCTGAATATTAAATTTTTTCCGAATCATAAAAGTTTGTCCGAACCGTTCAAATTAACCAAAAGAAAACAAACCGACCGTACTGCTCGTTATTATATATCATATAACAAAAAACAATGTGTGTAAAGTTGAGACGCAAGTCTTTTTGCCTATTTGTAATAAAACAAAGCAGTTGCAGACCTTCTGTGTCTTCAACTGCTTTGTCTATGTAGCATATAACTTACTTTTTTATCATCTCAGGCATTCGTTCAAACGGATCAACAATATCCATATTGCTGAGAATTTTAGTGTCTTTTCCATCAATATATATCTTGACGGTTTTTATTTCCGGAAATGCTGTCAAAGTATTGACCACTGAGCCATACATCATTTCCTCAACCATTGATCCTCCTGGGAAATTTGTTGCCATTTCTTTACTGAAATCAACGGTTGCCCGGCCATTTTTAACGGAAAGAGATTTTATCTTTGTTCCTTTAGGGAAAATACCCATCAGACCTTTCTCTTTCGTCCCGCTGACTATCAACTGCAACGCTTCCTGATAGCGATCTTCCTTACTGACTTGTGCAGTAACTTCATGGAGCCACTCCCCCTGACGATCAGGGTAATATATCTTCACTGCCGTCATTTCTTTTTTCTTAGGTGCCGGTTGCGATATTTTCTCACCGGGCTTACCCGAACCAACAGGCGGTTTGCCTCCGTCATCGCATCCAGCTGTCACCAGCAAAAGTAAACCGGCAAAAACCACCATCAATATCCTTACCATTTTTTTCATGTTTGTCACTTCCTATAATCAGTTTCAAGGAAAAATCTGCCAATCCCGTTTGCAACAGCATAGGCCACTTTATCTTGAAAATCGTCACTCCAAAGC
>CALCTX010000211.1 GCA_937907035.1 uncultured Selenomonadales bacterium | reverse complement strand
CGGACCGGTTCATTGTCGGAGTCGATAATCGAAGAATGTATGCTTATTGCTAATGAGACAGTTGCCGAGCATATAGACAGGAAACATTTGCCGTTTATTTACCGGGTCCATGAAAATCCCAAAGAAGAAAAGATCGACGGACTTAATGATCTGCTGGCGGCTTTCGGCCAACATATTCCCAAATCAAAGGAAGGAAAGATCAAACCAATCGATATTCAGCGTGTTTTGGAAAAGTCGGTTGGCACACCGGAAGAAAAGATCATCAGCAAGGTCGCTTTACGGTCAATGCAGCAGGCGAGGTACAGTCACGAAAGTCTGGGGCATTTTGGCCTGGCAGCCCGTTATTATACGCATTTTACTTCTCCAATCCGTCGGTATCCTGATCTGATTGTTCATCGTATATTGCGGGAGACCTATAAAACGGGAACATTGGGGGCAAAACGGCAGGAGAAACTTCGGGTGTTGCTCCCGGAGTGGGCGGAGCATTCGTCGGCGATGGAACGGGTGGCAACGGAAGCTGAACGGGAAACAACGGAGATGAAGGCCATTGAGTATATGGCTCAGTTTGTCGGCGAAACGTTTTCGGGTGTTATCAGCGGGGTTACGGCATTTGGTATTTTTGTCGAGCTCGAAACCGGGGTCGAGGGCTTGGTCCATGTATCCCGGATGGTAAATGATTATTATGATTATGATGAAGCGCGCTATCAGCTGGTCGGTGGCCGGACCGGTCAGACTTATCGGCTGGGTGATGAGATTGAGGTCGTTTTAGTACGGGCTGATGTTGAGACTCGTGAATTGGACCTGGTGATTAAAGGCAACGGGGTATATACTTTATCAGAGTCAGAACCGGCAACACCGAAAGTTAAATTGAAAGAGAGATCAGAAGCAAAGGCAAAATATCCGAACAAGGGAAAGAAAAAAACGCAGTCCGGCCGGAAAGATAAGGATATGTCCCGGAAGGGATCGTCTTCAAACAGCAAGACCAAGAAAAAATCATCGGTTAAGGGCAGGAAAAAGAATAGTAAGCGACGAAATAATAAAGATTAAGAATTTAAGGATAAAATGAATGGGAAAGAAAAATTCAGAAACAAAAACAGCTTGTGAAAACAGAAAAGCCCGGCATGATTATTTTATTCATGAAGTATTTGAAGCCGGTATAGCCTTAACCGGAACCGAAGTTAAATCGTTGCGGGCCGGAAAGGCAAATTTGAAGGACAGTTACGGCAGTATCAAACATGGCGAACTGTTTTTGGAAAATATGCATATCAGTCCTTTTGAACAAGGAAACATTTTTAATCATGATCCATTGCGGGCCCGTAAACTTTTGATGCATAAAAATGAGATCATGAAACTGTTAGGGCAGACAAAAGAAAAAGGTTTTACATTGGTTCCGTTAAAAATTTATTTTAAACGGGGAAAAGCTAAGGTCGAACTGGCACTGGTCAGCGGCAAGCATAATTATGACAAGCGTCGGGCGTTGGCTGATAAAGCAGCTCAGCGGGATATGGAACGAGCTTTAAAGGAACGGCAGCAATATTGAGGTGAATCATGAGGGCGCTTAAAAAATTCCTTGCTTATTATCGAAAGCTGGCATATTTTCGGGATACGTCAGCTCGTAAGGAATATTTGATCGATAATATCAAAAATATATTGGCTTGTTCGATCATTATTGGCCTGGTTTTGGTCATTGATGTTTTATCGCTGTGGTTTACCGATGTGTCTCAAGAGAGAATAAGAGTATATTTATCATTGATAGTGTGTTATTTCTTCGGAACGATCTGTATGGGATATGCCTTGTTTGCGGATATCAGCTTAAAAGTGCGGGAACGGCTTCGTTTATTGGTAGTAGGCGTAATGGTTTTTGCATTGGTGATCTTGATCAGTTATGAAATACGGGCTAGCCGGGATCTGTATGTTTATTTAATGTCATTGTTTGCCATATGCGGGATGATGAATTTCCGGATGCGGGAAGTGTTGCTGGTCGTTGGTATAATGGATTGCTGTGTTTTTTTTATGAGCTTTTTCGGTGCATCGCTGATGGCAGGAACACACAGCTTTATCAGTCCGTATCGTTTTGTTGTTTTTTGTACGATGATTGCGTTGCCGATAGCGGCACGTACTCATTTTTATTATCTGCATAGGGTTTACCAGCGGCATAAATTAGAGCGGGACAGTGAGACAGATCCGCTTACGCATATGTATAACCGGCGGGGAATGGAAATGTATATTGCAAATCATCATTATAATCGGCAGGTGTATGCAGCGCTGTTTGATATCGATGATTTCAAGTCATATAATGATACTTATGGACATGCAGCAGGCGACGACTGCTTGCAGCAGGTAGCCGGATGTATTTCTTTGATATCGAAAAAAGTTGATTCGATAGCGGTCAGATATGGCGGCGAAGAATTTGCGGTATTGTTTTTTACCGATAACAAGGAATTAGTGATCCGGGCGGTTACAGAATGTATGCGGAATGTTCGTGGGTGCAACTTGCAGTCGGGCAGTCTGGCAATACATCCGTATGTTACTTTATCGGGCGGATTGGCGGCTTCCGGCGGTGGATTAGGAGATGATGTTGAGAAGTATTACGGGCTGTTGGCGGAAGCCGACAGAAATTTGTACCGGGCAAAAACAACCGGGAAAAATCGATTAGTTGATTGAGGTGACGAGGATGAAAGTAATAAAGGCTGTTGTTTTATTGTTAATGATATTACTGGTTCCGTTTAAGGGGGCTGCGGCAGAGGGCAGTAAGATTTTTTCTCCGGTTGAGAAGGAGTATATTTGTGCCTGGCTCAGTCTGGCAGCTTATGATGACCGTATCGGTCTGGCAGCCCGGGAAGAATTGGCGCTTAGCGGCTGGGAGATGGCAAAACATCAGGAAGAGACGAAAAAAAGCGCACCGGAATTTTTCCTGGTAAAAAGAACGCAGGAAAACGGTGCACCGATTTATTTGGTTGCTTTGACTGGTACAAACGATAAAAAGGATATCAAAACGGATATTAATTTCAGCAAAGTTCGTTTTGGCGGAAATACAAAAGAAGAATTTATAATTTATGCCGACAGAGTAAACGTTAAATCTGATGAGCCGCAAGTTCATGGCGGATTTAACAATTACACGCAGACAGCATTCTTTACAAAAGTTCAGGAAGATGGATTGACATTGGGCGAGTGGCTGGCTAAACAATTAAAAGCAGATACCAATGCCCGTCTGTATCTTACTGGTCACAGTCTCGGGGGAGCAGCGGCTGTTCTTTTGGCAGAGAGACTGCATTCAATGGGAGTGGCAAGAGATCAGGTAGAGGTTGTAACCTTTGGGGCACCGGCTGTCGGCAATGCGGCATTTTGTGAATTGTGCAAGGATATGGATCATGACCGGATCGTGATCGATGGAGATCCGGTGCGCGGCGTTTTGCAGTCGCTCAATGCCGGGTATGCGGTTTCCGGAAATCTTAATGTTTGGAAGAGTAATCCAAATGCTGACCTTTTTAAACATTCGATGGCGGTTTATCTTGATGCGGCTATGCGCCGGTATTATGATGAATATCCTGATTTCCCGCAGGGGGCTGATACAGCCGAGGATGTTTATGTAGCAGTAAGAGTGAATATCGCTTCGGCGCTTGAAAGTGATAAGTACTATATTGAGCAGGCTGTCAAGAATTATTTGTACAGAACCAGCAAAGGGGCGGTTATTTTTTCAAAGACGCCACAGGCAACAAAGAGAGATCATTTGAATGCGGCAAAAAAAGCAAATTGTGAATTTGTAGAGATCATTGATGTCAATGTTCAGTCCCTGAAGAGCGGGCAGACTGACCGGTCGTATGCTGCGAAAGATGCAGTATACGATAATGTTCGTGGCCACAATGTTTATACGATCGCTATGCAGGAAGCAATTTATGATTCGCTTGGCAATCTTATCGGTGGCTTTGGTGCTACGACCAACAATAAAGCGATGACGCCGATTGAAGCAGCGGTGTATGATGCGGTGTTTGCGAGGGCGGATAGGGCGCGTCTCTTGGGTTGGTAACATTTATTTATACGGCCGTCAATAGCAATGCATCTGCGTTGTT
>CALCTX010000210.1 GCA_937907035.1 uncultured Selenomonadales bacterium | reverse complement strand
ATAAAGTTTTGTAAACTTTCACCGGCACTATTGAACTGTTTTCCCGATCATAACGGGCAATTCCCAACAACTCATCCTGAAAATATACTGCTAATGGTACAGCTCCACATTCGCCGGCAACTCTGGTCGGCAATCCATTGCAAAAAGCTTTTACCCGCTGTTCCCACAAATCAAACCTTGGCATTCCCTTCAAGCAACTTTCCGCTGTCATCATCGCATTTTCTCCCTGTTGCCTCAGTTCATCCAAAGTAACCGCTTCAGCACCCCTGAATTCACCAACCCTGGTACGCAACAAAAATGACATCGTAGCCGGTATCCCCAACCGCTTGCCAATATCGGCACACAATGTTCTTATATAAGTTCCTTTTGAACAATGAACATCAAACAATATTGTATTCTCACGCCGTTCAAGTAAAGATAGATTATAAATCGTCACTTTTCGAACCGGAATTTCCACCTCAATATTTTTCCTTGCCAAATCACAAGCCCGCTGTCCATGAATTTTTATAGCCGAATAAACCGGAGGAATTTGCTCGATTTCTCCGGTCAAAGCAGTAAACGCCGCCTTTATTTGCTCTTCTGACGGCATAATAAACTCTTGTTCTGCCTCAATTACAGTTCCGAGATCATCGCCGCTGTCAGTAGCAATACCAAACACGAGCTCCGCCCGATACGACTTATCTACATCTGCAACATATTCTATCAGTCTTGTCGCCCGTCCAACCGCTACCGGCAAAACTCCGGCTGCCCCGGGATCAAGAGTTCCGGCATGACCGACTTTTTTCAATTTAAGAAGCCGCCGGACAGCCCCCACAACATCATGTGAGGTCATTCCCGGCGGCTTCAGTACGTTGATGAAGCCATCCTTCATCTTCATTACTCTCCCATTGCTTTTGTCAGTGCATTAAGCACTTTAGTTTTTGCTTCTGCCAAATCGCAATGCAACGTACAACCGGCAGCCCGTACATGACCGCCGCCGCCAAGCGACATTGCGACTTGATTGACATCAAAACCTTTGGACCGCATACTTACCCGACACACCTGTCGGTCAATGTTCTTTATCAAAACTGCGACCTCGACTCCGTCAATGATCCTGACGAAATCAATAAACCCTTCCGTTGAATCAATAGTCTGCATCGTCGCTAAATCAAGATACATACCGGCTATCTTCCCGTCGGCAACTATCTCAATGGTTTGCATAGCCGCCGCCATGCCCTTCACTTCTGCATATGGTTTGGCTTCAAGCGCCTCAGAAATAATATGCGGTTTTGCTCCCCGCTCGATACATTCGGCCGCCGCCCGCATCGTATACGGTGTAGTATTAGAATACTTGAAAAAGCCTGTATCGGTTGCCAGGCCGGTAAAAACAGCCTCTGCCGCTTCCACCGAAAAATCTGCCTTCAACAACTTCAGCAACTCATAAATTATCTCAGCTACAGCTGCCCGGCTGGAATCAACGTAAACGTACTCCGCCTTTCCATCATTTGACACGTGATGGTCAAGATTCAGCACCTTTGCCTGTGGACAATGCTTTTGCACACTGCCGATCCGGTCCAGCGACGAATCAAGAACTACCAAAAGATCAGCATCGCTTTCTGCCCCATCAGGTCTGATGATCTCAGCTGTACCCGGCAAAACAGAAAAATTCGCTGGAATATCATCGTCCAACATAACCGTCACTGATTTGCCAATTGAACGGAGATAATACATCAATCCCAATGAAGAACCTATCGCGTCACCATCCGGATTTTCATGAGCTGTGATCACTATTTTTTTCGCAGCGGTCAAAATATTCCCCGCTTCTGCCAACGATATCTTCATTCTTCGTCCTTTATCTCCGTTTTTGCCTTTTCTGCTGCCTGTTGATTAATGTCATTTAACAATTTTTGAATATGGGCACTGTAATCCAGTGACTTATCCAGCTGCAAGGAAAGCTCCGGTGTAAAATGCAATCGGATACGCTTACCGATCTCCCGGCGGATAAAGCCCAGAGAACTAGTCAGTCCTTCCCAGCAATCACGAACCTGCTGTTCACTGCCCATCAAACTGACATAGATTTTGGCACTGCGCAAATCCCCGGTAGCCTCAACCTGTGTCACAGTTACAAAACCGATCCGCGGGTCTTTCAGTTCTTGCAGAATTATCTTACTGACTTCCTGCTTCATCAGTTCCTGTACTTTTTCTACTCGAAGCTGTCCCATAACTTACTCCTTTTCAGCCGCTGCTTCCCGACGTTCAGCCGCCTGTGCATTGGCCTCGGCGATTGAGGTTTCAACCTCTTCCATCGTATAAACTTCAAGAATATCGCCTTCTTGGAAATCACGATAATCTTTTATCGTAATACCGCATTCATAACCAGCGGCAACTTCTTTTACATCGTCTTTGAAGCGACGCAGTGAATCAATCTCACCATCAAACTGCACGATATTATCACGGATAATACGAATCTTGGAATTGTTCATTACCTTTCCTTCCAAAACGTAAGATCCTGCTACCAAAGCCTTGGAGAACTTCATTACCTGACGAATCTCCACCTTGCCCTGAATAACCTCTTTGTATTTCGGCGCCAGCATGCCGGACATAGCGTCCTTAACATCATTGAGCGCATCATAAATAACACGATACGTACGAATATCAATATTTTCTGTATCTGCCAGCTTACGCGCATTGGCATCAGGACGGACATTGAACGCAATGATCAATGCATTTGATGCCGAAGCCAGCATGACATCAGACTCGTTTACCGCACCGACACCGGAATGAACAATACTTACCCGAACCTCATCATTCTTATTAAGATTCAACAATGAAGCATTCAGTGCCTCAACCGATCCCTGAACATCTGCTTTAACAAGAATATTGAGATCCTTGATATTTCCTTCCTGAATCTGCTGGAAGAGATCATCGAGTGATACCTTCTTAGAACGGATAAGCTCAGTACGCTGTTTCTCAATACGCTTCTCAGCAATAGAACGTGCAAGTTTTTCATCAACTGCTGCCAAAACATCACCGGCCTCCGGCACTCCCGAAAGTCCGAGAACCTCAACCGGCATTGACGGACCGGCTTTACGAACATTATCTCCCCGGTCATTGACCATAGCTCTTACTTTACCATAAGTCGTACCGGCAATTATCGTATCACCAATACGAAGTGTACCCTTCTGAACAAGTACAGTAGCTACCGAGCCACGGCCTTTATCAAGCTGTGCCTCAATAATTACACCCCGGGCATCACAATTCGGGTTAGCCTTAAGCTCTTGCACTTCAGCTACCAACAAAACCATTTCCAACAGATCGTTGATACCGAGTTTCTGTTTTGCCGAAACCGGAACCATGATCGTGTCGCCGCCCCAGTCCTCAGCAACCAGCTCATGCTCAGCTAACTGCTGTTTTACATAATCGGGATTTGCTCCTGGTTTATCGATCTTATTGATCGCAACAATAATTGGTACTTTCGCTGACTTAGCGTGATTGATCGCCTCAATCGTCTGCGGCATTACGCCATCATCCGCGGCAACAACCAAAATGGCAATATCTGTTACCTGAGCACCACGGGCACGCATTGCCGTAAATGCTTCATGACCCGGCGTATCAAGGAAAACAATCTTCTTATCCTGGCACATTACCTGATAAGCACCAATATGCTGAGTAATACCGCCAGCCTCATGAGCACTTACCGAGCTCTTACGGATAGCATCAAGCAAAGATGTCTTACCATGATCGACATGTCCCATAACCGTAACTACCGGCGGACGAAGTACCATCGCCTTTGGATCATCCTCAATCTCCGGAATCTCCGTCGGATCTGTCTCCGGAGGAAGAGCCTCTGCCGTAACACCAAATTCCGATGCAACCAATGCCGCCGTATCGAAATCGATCTCCTGATTGATCGTTGCCATAACGCCCATAAGCATAAGCTTCTTTATGACTTCAATCGCAGTATAGCTCATCTTACTTGCCAAATCCTTGACAGCAATAAACTCGCCAATCTTAATATGCTTTGGACGAGCTATCTCTGCCTTCGGCTGTGGCTGTGGCTGCTGATTACGGTTGTTCTTGTTTTTACCGTTTTTGTTGTTACGGTTTCCAAAATTATTGCTCATATTATTTCTGTTGTTCTGATTAAACTTTCCGTTCTTATTGTTAAAATTATTGTTATTATGCTTGTCCTTGCCATGCTGGCGACCGCCATATTCGTTAAAATTATCCATGTTGCGATTATCCATGTTGCGATTTTTCTCCGAATTGCGGTTCTGATTGAACTGCTGACGCTGATTATTGAAATTCTGGTGATTGCCGCCATTTTGCTGTTGCGGCCGATTGCCATTGTCCGGCCGGTTATTACCCTGCGGCCGGTTTCCGTTCCCCGGCTGATTGTTCATCTGCGGCCGATTATTATTATGCATATTGTGCTGCTGATTGTTATTGTTTCTCTGTGCCTGATCAGGATGCGGCCGGTTCTGATTATTCGGCACACGATTAATATTTTGCTGATGATTATTACGCTGAATATTATTCGTCTGCTGATGAACTGCCGGTTTATTATCATTCCGCATCTGCGGTTTGCTCTGCTGATTTAGCACTCCCGGCTTCGGTATCGCCGCTTTTACCGGCTGAGGTTTTGGTGGCTGCACCTTAGCCTGTTCCTTCTTTGGTGATTCCTGAGAAACAACCGGTTTAGCAACTTCGCTCTTTGGCGTTACCGGTGCTTTTTGTGGTGCCGGTTTCTTATCAGAAAACACCTTTTTCAACAGCTCTCTCTCTTCCTCTCCGACACTGTTCAGGGAACTGCTGACTTTATGATCATGTTTTGCCAATACTTCCAGAATATCCGCGCTCTTCTTATTAAACTCTTTTGCCAATTCATAAATTCTGTATTTTGACATCAATCCACCCCCGTTATATTATCTTTCCGTTATCCGCTTCTCCATTGCTTTACTGAATCCTTTATCCAAAAGTACCGCTACCGAACGAAGCTCTTTTCCGAGGCAATGCCCCAACGCTTCACGGTCAAGTACTTCATAATATGGAATGTTTTTCGCAGTTGCTGCCATACTGTATTCCTTTTTTACTGACTCAGCAGCATCTCCCGCTATAAGCATCAACGTTACCTTGCCGGAATCAAGTGCCGACTTGACAGCAAACTGTCCCGAAGCACATTTACCGGCCCGCTGCGCCATACTGAGGAGATTGGTAACTTTTTCATTCTGTACCATACCCTGTCACTCCTGATTGCTGAGCAATTGTTTCTTCAAATCTTCAATGACTTCGGCAGAAATATTTTCCTTGAACGCCTTAGAAAACCGACGTTCTTTAGCCGCTGTCGTAATACATTCTACATTGCGGCAGATATACGTTCCGCGCCCCGGCTTCTTGCCGGTAAAATCAACTGAAAACTCCCCTTCAGGACTTCTGACAATGCGTATGAGCTCTTTCTTCGGATGTACCGTCTGACATCCGATGCACAAACGCTGCGGTATCTTCTTTACTCCGGCCATGTCATTCCCCCTCTGCGCTGAACGACTCTTCTCCGGTTACTTCTACGACATCCATGTCGTCATCATATTCTTCCTCTGCAGCCTGAGTTTCACTCTTAATATCGATCTTCCAGCCCGTAAGCTTGGCTGCCAGGCGGGCATTCTGACCCTCCTTGCCGATAGCCAGCGACAGCTGATAATCAGGAACAACAACTCTCGATACCTTTTCTTCTTCATTTACAGCTACTGAAACTACCTTTGCCGGACTGAGCGCATTAGCAATATACTTTGCTGAATCCTCATTCCATTTAACGATATCTATCTTTTCATTACGCAACTCGTCAACGATAGCCTGTACCCGAAGTCCCTTATGCCCTACGCAGGAACCTACCGGATCAACGCCCTCCTCGCTGGAATAAACTGCAATCTTAGAACGCATACCCGGCTCACGGGCAACTGACTTTATCTCAACCACACCATCATGAATTTCCGGAACCTCCAACTCAAAGAGACGCTTAAGCAGTCCCGGATGTGTCCGGGAAACTATGATCTGCGGGCTCTTAGAAGTCTTCTTGACATCAATAACATATGCCTTTATCCGGTCACCATGAAAATATTCTTCCCCTGCGATCTGCTCGGTTGCCGGAAGATTAGCCTCCGTCTTGCCAAGATCAATATAAACATTCTTATTTTCAACTCGCTGTACCGTACCAGTTACAATATCACTGGCCCGTTTAGAAAACTCAGCGAAAATAATCCCGCGCTCTGCTTCACGAACCTTCTGAACGACCACCTGTTTTGCCGTCTGCGCCGCAATACGGCCAAAATTAGCTGGAGTTACTTCAACCTCAAGTGTATCACCAATCTGATAATCCGGATTAATCTTCTGGGCTTCTGCCAAAGAAATATCCGTTATCTCACTCTCCGGTTCCTCAACAATATCTTTGATCGAATATACATGATAAGCGCCAGTTATCCGGTCAAGCTGTACCCGGACATTCTGAGCCGAATTAAAATTACGCTTATAAGCAGTTATCAAGGCTGCCTCAATAGCTTCAAACAAAATATCCGAAGAAATACCTTTTTCCTCACCTAAAGCGGCAATAGCCTCCATAAACTCATTACTTCTGTCCTGAACTTTCTCCTTTGTTCTTCCTTTTCCTCTGCTCTTCTTAATCAAAACCCTTTCCTCCCGTATTAAATATCAATATGTAAACGCACTTGGGCAATTTTCGTCAAATCTAACGGTTCCCGGTCCTCAAACAGCAAATTTTTATCATCTTTACCGGAAAGCTTTGCCGTAAACATCTTTTCCCCATCGACAGGCTCATAAAGTGAAACATCCACTGTCTTTCCGGCTTCCCTGACAAAATCCCGGTCCTTTTTCAGAACCCGGTCAAGTCCCGGTGAAGAAACCTCCAAAATATACGCGCTTGGAATCAAATCCTGTTCATCGAGCACAGCCTCAATCTTTTCACTTAATTCCTGACAATCGTCAATTCCAATCCCTTCCGGCCGGTCAATAAAAATTCTGAGATACCAATCACGCTCTTTGATATATTCGACATCAACCAGTTCCAGATCAGTTCCTGCCAAAATCGGCAAAACAAGTTTCTCTACTGCTGTTTCAATGGCCTTTGCCACAGGCAACTCCCCTCTCTTCGTTATAATCTCTAAAAATACGACTAAAGAGTGGGCTCGCACCCACTCTTTAAAAAAACACATCCTGAAATTTACATTTTGATTGTAACATTATTGAAAGAAAAAGTAAAGCCCTCTCTTTTGGTGATATGTACCCCTTTTTATCGAAAATTTATTATTAAAATTTAAGTTTTAACAATAAATTTTCGATAATATAAGATAAACACCATTTTGTAGATTTTAAAATTTTAATTCATGGAGGAATTATCATGCGTATTTTACAAAATGTGACGAAAGAAGAAATGAATTACTATTTACGTCAACCAAATGGCAAAGAGTTCAGGGACCGTGTCATGAAAGATGGCATTTATATCAAACCTGGCGATAAGGAAACTCTTGCCGCTTATGCTGCTTAAAGCATTGCCAGGGAAGATGCTGCTGTCATTGATATTTCTGCTGAAGGAAAAGAGTCTGTGTCAATTAGTCAAAAGCAGAAAGCAAGCCCTTTTTCTA
>CALCTX010000209.1 GCA_937907035.1 uncultured Selenomonadales bacterium | reverse complement strand
GGAGTGGTTGTTAAAACGAGCTGATCTGGTCAGCGAGATGAAAGAAGTAAAACATTATTATCAGCAGGGCGTTATTGCCCGCCGTGGTATAGAAAACTGAGAGAGAGGGACTTGATCCATGCCGATGTTCAGGCGGTCAATGTTAGTGATTTTGTCGGTTGCCGTGTTAATGATAGTGGGAACCGCACTGGCAATTACAGGAAAGGATGAAGCTGCAGAACTGGAAATACCTAAAGAAAAAGTGCCTGTTGCTACGGTCACAGTTTATGTTTCCGGTGCAGTAAATAAACCGGGAGTAGTTACTTTGCAAGCAGGAGAGAGGGTAGTCAGTGCCGTGAAAAAGTGTGGTGATGTTCTGCCCACTGCGGATATAAATGCGGTTAATATGGCGGCTGAGCTTACCGATGGTATGCAGATAATTATTCCGGAACTTACAGCGGCCGGCGGCAATTCAGTTGTCGGGAAAGTAAGTTCGGCGGTGGATAAGGTGAATATAAACCGGGCGAATGAGCAGGAACTTGACAGATTGCCGGGAATTGGACCGGCAATGGCCAAGAGGATTGTTGATTACCGTACAGAAAAAGGAAAATTTGAGTCAATTGATGACTTGAAAAAAGTACGGGGGATTGGCGCGGCAAAGTTTGAGAAATTGCGGGATAAGATAAGAACGTAGAGTTTTTAGTATTGATATTGTGATGAAGGGAATACGATATTTAGTGATGGGATCTTCGGGTAAGGGAATAATGTTATGAAAACCGGACAGGAGCAGCTTTCGTTTTTGAATATGCTTTTGATTTGTTTCGGATTTGGGATATGGGCGGCAGCAGCAATTGTGCCGCCCTTTTCGTATGTGTTTGGTGTAAGCCTTGTGTTGAGCATTTTTGTCGGTATTGCAGTATGGCGGGAAAGCAGATATAGCTGGCTTTGGTTGTCCGGACTGTTTTTGGTTTTGGGGATCATGCGGTTTTTAGCAGTGTATGAGTTGCCGGCAACAGATATAAGTCATTGGGCAGGCAAGGATGTTGAAATACAAGGTGTGGTTCTGGAAACAGCAAAGATTAGTGAAGATAAGCGGGGAAAACGAGTAACTTATTTAATTGAGACAGATTCGGTACAAGCTTCGGAAAATGGCAGAAAAAGTTCAGGAAGGGCGTATGTATATACGAGACCAGTTGATGCCGTACCAGTAGCAGAAATTGGCGATCGGATAACTGTTCGGGGAAAAGTTTCCGAAATCCATGGTTATGAAAATCCCGGTCGGGTGGATACGAGATTAGCCATGCGGATAAAAGGGATTACCGCCAGGATTGTTGCCGGGAAATCTTCCGTAAAGGTTGAAAAAGCGGATGACTTTAATTGGCGCAAGACTATTGAATCGGTCAGGAATTATTATCGCAGTCTTATGACTGCAGTTATGCCGGAGGAAGATGCTGCGGCAATTTTTGCTATGTTGTTTGGCGGTTATGAAGGGATAAAACCGGAATTAGTCGAGTCGTTTACAATTACTGGCATTGTTCATATATTATCAGTGTCGGGGTCACATATTACTTTGTTGGCTGCAACGCTGGCATTTTTGGGAAAATGGTTATGTTGGGGCCGTTGGTTGACAATTGGCACTACGGCAGGGGCTGTTTTCGGATATTGCTTACTATCGGGAGGCGTTTCACCGGCGGTTCGGGCTGGTATTATGGGATTGTTGGCATTTTGGGGACAAATGAGCGGCTATGAGCGTGATGCCCGCCGGTTGCTTTCTTTGACTGCTTCAGGGATGCTGATAATATCGCCTTTGCTGTTGTTTGATATCAGCTTTCAGTTGTCATTTGCAGCTACTGCCGGATTATTATATTTATTGCCGGCTATTCAAAAGAAATTGATGTTTTTATCAGAGAAATTAGCTTCAGGACTCGCTTTGACATTGAGTGCGCAATTGGCTGTATTGCCGATAATTGCCTGGTATTTTAATAGTATTTCGTTAAGTTCTTTGTGTGCGAATATTATTGTTGTGCCAATTGTTGAATTTATGATAATCATTGGTTTGGCAGCAGGACTGATCGGCTGGGTGCTTCCTTTTGGCGGGAAAGTTGTCTTTTTGCTGGATAGTTTGCTGCTGGGGCTTGTCTATGAAATGACCAGGCTGATTGCCGGATTGCCTTTGGCAACGGTGTATTTACCAACGATCGGGACAGGATTGGCAAGCGTATATTATTTGTTTATCGGTTTAATTTTGCAAACAGCAGAGATAAAAGAGCGGTTATGGGTCGGAATAAAGAAATGCAGCATTTGGATTGCAGTGTCGTTATTTGTGATAGTAATAACATATGGAACTTATCATTTGAGCCGCCCGGCTGAATTAATGGTCCATTTTATTGATGTGGGCCAGGGCGATGCGGCATTGGTCATTACACCACATGGTAAAGCAGTCTTGATTGACAGCGGAGGAACAATTGATAATGTATATGATGTCGGCGAACGGGTGGTAGTACCGTATTTATTGCATTACGGAGTTACAGAATTGGAAACAATATATTTGACGCATGCGCACGCTGATCATGCCGGTGGGGCGGGCAGTATCGCTAAAAGATTACCGGTAAAGGTTATTATTGTCGGGAATGAGAGTCGGGAAAGCTATGCGAAATCTATGAGAGTCGTATACGCTGATGAGACATTTAAGAAAATAGTTGCCGCAAGCGAAGGTCAGGTGCGGGAAATCGACGGAGTAAAATTTGAAATATTGTATGCGCCGCATGTGGCGGCTGATGCCAATGAATATTCGAATGTTATCCGGGTAAGCTACGGAAGAGCGTCATTCCTTTTTACCGGCGATCTGCCGGCAGAAAAAGAGAAAAATTTAATAGAAACATATCTGGGTAAGTATGAGATAAGAAGCGAAATTGTTACTTTTACAACCAGTGAAGATTTATTAAAGTCTTATACAAATAGTTTTGACATTGTTTTTCTTGATCATATGATGCCTGACATGGACGGCATTGAAGTTATGCGCAGAATAAAAGATGATAAGAATAATCTGAATGC
>CALCTX010000208.1 GCA_937907035.1 uncultured Selenomonadales bacterium | reverse complement strand
GGCTATTACCGAAATTTCACAAATAACCGCTGCTCCGTTAGCTATCGATACCAGCGACGCGGCAACTTTGGAAGCCGGCTTGCGGGCTTATCCGGGCCGGGCTCTGATCAATTCCGTCAGTGCTGAACCGGACCGCTTGCGGGAATTTCTGCCATTAGCCAAAAAATACGGCGCGGCTATACTCTGTCTGCCGTTAACCGCTGACGGAGTTCCCAAAACATCCGCTGAACGCTTGGCGGCAATGGAAACGATCATTACTGCTGCCAAAGCAGCCGGCCTTACTGATGGCGATTTCCTGCTCGATGGCTTGGTTATGACAATCGCTGCTGATGAACAGGCCTGTCAGGAAACCTTGGCCACTTTGCGCGGCTATCGGGAAAAATTTGGTTATCCGTCCACCATGGGACTCAGCAATATCTCCTTCGGCCTGCCGAACCGGCCGCTTATAAACAGCACCTTCTTTGCAATGTGTCTGGCCGCCGGCTTAGATGCTCCGATCATGAATCCCTACGATGAGCAGATGCAAAACTCGCTCTCAGCCAGTGCCGCATTACTGGGCAAAGACCCTAACGGCCGGGCTTACAGTCAAAATGATAACAATCTCGCCGTCCCGAAAGCTGCCGCTACTGCCAAAATAGAAGACCTGCCGCCATTGCCGGCTATCAAACAGGCCGTGATCAACGGCGAAAAGGAATTGATCGTGTCTTTAGTTGAAACGGCTATCAAAGACGGTTACGATGCCAATGCGATAACAAATGAGGCACTGACAGCGGCCATGAATGACATTGGTGTCGATTTCGGAGCCGGCCGGGTATTTTTGCCACAGGTACTCTTAGCGGCAGAAGCAATGCGGACTGCCTTTAATAAAATCAAAGAATTGCTCCCGGCTGCCGCGACCAAACCGCTCGGAACAGTCGTTATGGCCACTGTCAAAGGCGATGTCCACGATCTTGGCAAAAATATCGTCAGCGCCCTGCTGGCAAACAGCGGCTTTGCCGTCATCGACCTCGGCAAAGATGTGGAAACTGACGCGATCGTCCAAGCTGCTCTTGACAATCAGGCTGATATCGTCGGCCTCTGTGCCCTGATGACCACGACCATGACCGAACTCGACCATGTGACCGCCGAACTCAAAAAGGCCGGAGCCAAAGCCAAAACTATGGCCGGCGGTGCGGCTGTAACCGAAGAATATGCCGCTTCTGCCGGTTGTGATGCCTATGCTCCGGACGGAGTCGCCGCTGTTCAATTGGCGAAAAAACTGATCTCTGAAACCAAAATTTGACAAGGTAAAAAAGTTGTGTTATATTTCCTTTTGACTTAATGTCGCGACAAAAAGCGACAGCGGGAGAACCAATCTTTTGGGGTGTATCCGGCTCCGGCCGGTAGGAAACCTTCTTTTCCGAACCCGTCAGCTAATCTCGTCAGCGTTAGAAGGAATCAGACAGGACAATTATTGTTATTGTTCGGTGTTTCTTTGCGCTGGTATTTTGCCAGCGCTTTTTATTTGCTATGGGTGTGTTTGCTGTGCGCAGTTTCTCCCGCCGTCCGTAGAAAGGGGCGGTCTTTATGTTGACCAAATTATCAAAGATCCTGATCGGAAAACGTTTGAAAAACTCTGATCTTGGGCAGGAGAAGTACAGTATTTTTTGGGGAATCCCCATCTTCGCCAGCGATGCTATCTCATCCGTCAGCTATGCCAGCGAAGAGATTTTGCTCGTCCTGATGCCGGTATTGGGCATACTGTCATTTAACTATTTTTTGCCTATCGTTGCCGCAATCCTGCTCTTACTGGCAATTCTCATCATCTGCTACCGACAGACGATAGATGCTTATCCGCAAGGCGGCGGGGCCTATATCGTCGCCAAAGAAAACTTAGGACCAACTGCCGGACTGGTTGCCGGAGCAGCTTTGATCATCGGCTATATCCTGACTGTAGCTGTCAGTTCCTGTGCCGGAGCCGCCGCGATCACTGCGGCATTTCCGGATCTGTTGCCATATAAGGCATATTTAGCTTTCGCTTTAGTCACCTTGCTGAGCTGGGGAAATTTACGCGGAATAAGCTCTGCCGGTATGATATTCGGTATACCTACCTATCTGTTTATGCTGACAATGCTGATGCTGATCGGGGCCGGCCTGTATCGCTATTACTATCTCGGTTACAGCCCGGAAACAACGGCAACATTGATCACCGCCGGACAAGACAGCCTTCTCTTTTTGATCCTGCGCGGCTTTGCCTCCGGCTGTACCGCTCTGACCGGCGTAGAAACTGTCTCCAACGGTGTTCCCAGCTTTAAAGCGCCCGCACAGCGCAATGCCAAAATCGTTTTAATGATAATGGGCGCTGTAGTAGCGATCATTTTTGCCGGTATCAGCTGGCTGGTCCAACTCTACCAGATTGTTCCTATTGACGACAGTACCGTTATAAGTCAATTAGCTGCCGCTGTTTTTGGCCGGAGTAATGGCTATTTTCTGGTACAGTTTATGACCGTTATAATTTTAGGGCTAGCTTCTAATGCCGCTTTTGCCGGAATGCCGCTTTTAACTGCTCTGATGAGTCGTGACGGCTATTTGCCCCGCCAATTGAAGGAACGCGGCAGCCGGCTGAGCTTTTCCAATGGTATCGGCTTATTATTTGTTACCTCTTCCCTTTTGATCTTTATCTTTGCCGGCGACCAGCATCTGTTATTGCCGTTATATGCCAGCAGTGTCTTTCTCTCTTTTATGCTGAGTCAGCTGGGAATGGTCGTCCATTGGTACAAAAAACATTCTTCCGGCTGGAAACTAAAAGCCGTTATCAACGGCAGCGGAACCATAATAACCGGCATCACGCTGGGAATAATATTTTATATGAAATTCGCTGAAGGTGCCTGGGTAACCGCCTTGTGCATACTGCTTTTAACCCTGCTGATGCAGCAGATAAACCGCCACTACACCGGTGTCGCCAAAGATCTGGCGCTGACCGGCCCGGCAGAAGCGGATGTGCTCATTAAACGGCCTCACCCCTGCAAAGTAATTTTGCCTGTACAATCGTTAAGCCGTTCATTTATCAAAACTTATAATTGTGCTGTAAGCTATGGCTTTAAAGACATCGAACTGTTTCATATAACTGACAGTGAACAAAAAGCTCTTGAGCTGAAAGAGAAATTAGACCAACTTGATCCGGACAGTAATTTTTCTTATGCGATCACCGAATACCGCAATTGCAAAGAAGTTCTTCTGCAACATATCCGGGAGGAAGCTGACCGGCTGCCGCAACATGCTCAGCTGGTAGTAATAATGGGTGAACTGGTCGAAACAAAAATTTACAAGCAAATACTACATAATCAAACTACCCACAGCTTGAAAGCAGCTTTGTCCAAATACCGCAACGTCTCCGTTTTCAGCGTTCCCTATATCATCCGGTAAGCAATTTGCAGTATTTTTGACAAACATAGAGCAAAAATCCGGCAAGCAGTTGCCTTTTTGCCTTGAAACCGATAAAATACAGATAACAACACAAAGGAGTCTTACCGTGGACGAAAAAAAAGCTTCTCAAGCCGTGCGTGACCTGCTCACCGCACTGGATATAGATATTACCGCTCAGGGCATGGAAAACACCCCGGACCGGGTTGCCAAAATGTATAAATTTCTTTTTAACGGTGTCAACCGCTCAACTGCTGATATTTGGGGTGAAACCTTCACCACCTCATCAGAAGGCGTGATCGCTGTCCGGAAAATTCCATTTTACTCGATGTGTGAACACCATCTGGTACCATTTTTCGGTGAAGTGCATATTGCCTATATTCCGCATCAGGGAAAAATTGCCGGATTCAGCAAATTTACTGCCCTGGTAAATCTCATTGCCCATCGGCCGCAGCTGCAGGAACGGCTGACAGCCGAAATCGCCGACGCTGTCTATAAAGACCTTGGTGCCGAAGGCGTTCTGGTCATCATCGAAGCCCAACAGCTCTGCATGACCATGCGTGGCGACCTCGCACCGGAAACCCGCACCCTGACAACCGAGTGCCGGGGAAACCTGAAAAGCGGCAGCGAGCTGTACCGGGATGCCCGGTTATTGTTGTTAAAAGGAGAAACTGAATGATCAACCGTGTTTTACTGACCGGAAAAAAAGAGCTCGTCCTCAACGGACGGGCTCTTATCATGGGAATACTGAACCTTACCCCTGATTCCTTTTCCGACGGGGGACAGTATTTTGACCCGGAAGCAGCCATACGCCATGCCAAAGAACTGGTTGCCGCCGGAGCCGATATCATCGATCTGGGAGCGGAATCTACCCGTCCGGGAGCAACACCGCTGTCTGCTGATGAAGAACAGGCCCGCCTGCTGCCGGTATTGAACAGAATAGCTTCGGAACTGACCGTCCCGATCTCGATCGACACCTACCATGCCGCCACCGCCGAACAAGCTCTCCGGCATGGTGCCGATATCATCAACGACATATACGGTCTCCAGTACCCGGCAGAACCAAAGGCAATGGCCCATGTTATCGCCAAAACCAACGCACCGGTCATTTGTATGCATAATGCCGACCTGACCGGATATACCGGTGATA
>CALCTX010000207.1 GCA_937907035.1 uncultured Selenomonadales bacterium | reverse complement strand
GCCACTCCTCTCTCTATCCGCCTACGAGGTTAGCTGTCGGGTTAGGGCAGAGAAGACCGCCCATGTCATCCTCCTGACTGATTCAATCAGGACAAAAACTTCATTCACCCCAAAGCCGTACACAAAAGCTGTGTAACGACTGCATATGGTTCCCCCGCTCCTGAGCTGGACTCGGCTTTGTACATCAAAACTCAATTGTTATTATACTATAAAATCCCTATTTTTTCCAGTGATATTTTTTTACGGTGGGCGAATGTTTGAGCAAAGCGAGTTTTCACACGCCGGGAAAAATATTGGTAAGCAGGTCGAAAATAAAAACACCACCAACAAAAGTCAGTGGTGTTTAAATATCCTTTCATGAGCACTCAATAAGCCGGGTTTTGTTCCATAAAATGGCGACGATCATTTATCTGAGATGACAGTTGCCTGCCACCTTTAGCGACACAACCCGGAAGGTTCCGCGGGCCGCATCATCCCTTCCCTATTTGGTCTTGCTCCATGTGGGGTTTATCAAGCCGTACAGTTACCTGTACGCTGGTGTGCTCTTACCACGCCTTTCCACCCTTACCTGCAATGCAGGCGGTTTCCTTTTCTATGACACTTTCCCGGAGGTCACCCTCGCCGGACGTTATCCGGCACACTGCCCTGTGGAGCCCGGACTTTCCTCAAGCACCGCAAAGGTGCCAGCGATCATCTTTCGTACTCATGAATATTTAGTTGTTTTATGTAATAACTAAAAGCTATACTTTTCAGTACATCAGTGCTATAATCTTCTTAAGAGACATTGATATGTCGGTTCCTCCCTTGGTGAGGTGGTAGTTATGAACTTATTCGAAATATTATCTGTAATGATAGGCTTCGGTTTGTTAGTAGCGACCATTATCATAGCAGCAAAATAATATTTTTTCTGTTAAACGATGAAGCCGACCATAGCAGTGGTCGGCTTCCTCAGTATAATCTGGAGGACTGACTAACGCCTATCAATGTCTCTCCTTTTATTTTCATTATAACGCCTTATATCGAAAAATGCAACAGCTGGCCATAGCAATGCGCAGACGGTGCGACCAAAGCGTAGTAAACCTACGCTGGCGAGCTTGCCGAGGAGCAACACGGCAGATGAGCCATTATCTCCAGCCGCATATTATTCTACGGTTACCGACTTAGCCAAATTCCTCGGCTTATCCACATCCCTCCCATTGCAGATTGCCGCATAATACGCCAAAAGCTGCAACGGAACAACTGCCAAAAGCGGTATCAGCATCTCATCCGCTTCCGGAACCTTGATAACATGATCGACATACTTCTCCAGCTCCGTATCCTCTGCCGAAGCAATACCGATCACTACGGCATCACGGGCCTTAACCTCTTTGATATTGCTGAGCGTCTTTTCATAAACACTCTTCTGCGTAGCCAATGCAATAACCGGCACTGCATTGTCGATGAGTGCCAAAGTACCATGCTTCAACTCTCCGGCCGCATAAGCTTCCGCGTGGATATAAGAAATCTCCTTGAGTTTCAATGAGCCTTCCAGTGCCACCGCATAATCGAGCGAGCGGCCGATGAAAAATACATCCTTATTAAAGCCGTATTTCTTGGCAAACGTTTTGATCGGTTCAACATCCGACAAAGTCTCACTTATCTGAGCCGGAATCTTCCGCATCCCGGTGATAAGCTCCCTGATCCGTTTCTCCGGCATAGTCTTTTTAATACCGGCCATATAAACTGACAGCAACAGCATACTCATCAGCTGTGTCGTATAAGCCTTAGTCGAAGCAACGGCAATCTCCGGGCCGGCCAAAGTATAGATAACCTGCTGGGCTTCACGGGCGATTGACGAACCGATAACATTGGTCACTGCCAAAGTCCGTGCCCCCAACCGACGGGCTTCCTTCAAAGCCGCCAAAGTATCGCTGGTCTCACCGGACTGACTGATAACGATCATCAACGTTGATTCATCAACAATCGGCGACCGGTAACGGAACTCCGAAGCGATATCACACTCAACCGGGATCCGGGCAAACTTTTCAATATAATACTTGCCGACCATACCGGCATGATACGCCGTACCACAAGCAACAACAAAAATCTTATTGATTGATTTCAGGAACTTCTCATCCCATTTCAATTCATCAAGCACAACAGCGCTGTCATCCTTAGCCAAATGAGCTGACATCGTATCCCGGACAGCTTTCGGCTGTTCATGGATCTCCTTGAGCATAAAATGCTCATAACCGCCTTTTTCGGCAGCATCAGCATTCCAGTTGACCTCCAGAACCTGTTTTTCCACCGGAGCACCATCACGTCCGGTGATCCGGATCGAATCCTTCCTGACAACCGCAAACTCGCCATCATTTAAAATATATGTCCGACGTGTACGGGCAATGATCGCCGGAATATCCGAAGCAATAAAATTCTCGCCATCACCCAGACCGATAACCAACGGATTATCCTGCTTCGTACAGATAAGCACATCCGGATCATGCCGTGACATAAATACCAACGCATACGAGCCTTCAATACGGCGCAGCACAGCCCGTACCGAAGCTTCAAAATCGCCATTATAAAGCTCTTCCATAAGATGAGCTACGACCTCAGTATCAGTATCAGAATTAAATACATG
>CALCTX010000206.1 GCA_937907035.1 uncultured Selenomonadales bacterium | reverse complement strand
TGTTACTCCGTCAGAAACCCGGCAAGCCCTGACAAAGATTATCGAACGGACTGAGGATTTTGCCGCCAGAGGATTGAAAAAGGAAATCCTGACGGTTGACAATCACTGTGACGGAATATATTTGTATCTCCGGGCAAAAGAAGCCGGAGATACAAAACGGGCGGAAAAGATACGGCAATATCTTTTGTCAAATGGTGGCAACCGTTCAGGAATGGCTTTTGCTGAGGTTGATCCGGAAGGGAATGTTCATCCGGACCAGTTTACCCAGCACTATACTTTTGGAAATGTGCGCAAAGCGAAGTTCGGTGATATCTGGCGGTCGACGAAAGATTCAGTTCAGGCAGGACTGAAAGATCGGCAGCAACTTTTAAAAGGGCGTTGTGCGAAGTGTCGGTTCCTTTCTGCATGTAATGGTAATTTTCGTACCAGAGCAGAGGCGGTTACCGGAGATTTTTGGGCATCGGATCCGGCCTGCTATCTGACCGATGAGGAAATAAAAGGAGAGTTTATTTAATGATCGTTTCGTGGAATACTACCAATGCGTGTAATATGAATTGCGCACATTGTTATCGTGATGCAGGAAAAATAGATAAAAACGAACTGTCAACGTCAGAAGCAAAAACGATGTTAGAGGGGATTGCCCGTGCAGGCTTTAAAATAATGATCTTTTCCGGTGGGGAGCCATTGCTGCGCCCGGATATTTTGGAGTTAGTGGCGTATGCAAAAAAATTGGGTTTGCACCCGGTTTTTGGAACTAACGGAACTTTGATCACCACAGATATGGCACAAAAAATGAAGAAAGCCGGGGCAATGGGAGTTGGAATTTCTCTCGATTCACTGAATAAGGAGAAACATGATAAATTTCGTGACTTTATCGGTGCTTGGGATGGTGCGGTACGGGGAATGAGAGCCTGCAAGTCAGCCGGATTGCCGTTTCAGATACATACAACGGTAATGGATTGGAACGTGGCAGAACTGGAAGCAATAACTGATTTTGCCGTTGCTGAAGGTGCTGCAGCTCATCATTTTTTCTTTTTGGTACCGACCGGGCGCGGAAAAAATATTGCTGATGAATCTCTGCAAGCGGCTGAATACGAAGATGTTATCACGCGGATAATGCGCAAACAGCAGACTGTTCCGATAGAGTTAAAGCCGACCTGTGCACCGCAATTCATCAGAATAGCAAAAGAACTGCATATCGAGACACGTTTCAGGCGTGGCTGTCTGGCAGGTTCTATGTATTGTATTGTCAATCCGCGTGGCAAAGTCCAGCCTTGTGCTTATTTGAACATTGAGGTTGGTGATGTCCGGCAGACTCCGTTTGATGAGATTTGGGAAACAAGTGAAGTTTTTCAAAAGTTGAGATCTATGAAATTTGAAGGAGGCTGCGGGAGCTGCGTATATAAAAGAGTATGTGGCGGATGTCGGGCCAGGGCAGCAGTTTATAATGCCGGTAATTATATGGCGGAAGAACCATGGTGTTTATATCGGGATAAGAATGGCGAGCGATGATGGATCTTTTCACAGTTAATAAAGCTATAGGACAGGAAGAAAAAATATGATCAAGATGATTTTTTCCGATATGGACGGGACATTGCTTGACAGTTCCGGTGCGATGCCATCGGATTTTGCTGAAGTAATGGCTATGTTGAAGGAACGGAATATACTTTTTGTTCCGGCGAGCGGGCGGCAGTATACGGCGATATTAAAGCAAATGCCGCAATATGAAAATGATTTTGCTTTTATTGCGGAAAATGGTGCAGTGGCTGTTTATAAAGGAGAAACTTTATTGGCCAGTCCAATAGAAAAAGATGCGATCCGTCATCTTTTGGAACGGACTGTTAAAGATGAAACAGTTTATCCGGTGCTGTGCGGAGAAAAGCGCGCTTTTGTCGAATCAAAATGGGAACCGCATCTTGACGAACTGACTAAATTCCTGACAGAGCATCAGATTGTTGATGATATTTTTGCAGCTTTGGAACAGGAGAAAGTAATTAAAATAGCTTTTGGTGATTGCTTGTATGGGCAGGCAGAAGAGAGATTGCTGCCAATGATCGAAAATGCAGCAGATGAAGGATTGAAAGTTATGCTGTCGAGCAATTACTGGGTTGATGTTCTGAATGAGGGGACAAATAAAGGTACCGCTATCAAGGGCCTGCAACAAAAGCTGGGGATAAAACCGGAAGAATGTATTGCCTTTGGCGATTATGTGAATGATATAGAAATGCTGCAAAGTGTTGGCTATGGTTATGCTATGGCAAATGCACATCCCGAGGTAATAAAAGTGGCAAAGTATTTTGCTCCGGCCAATAATAAAAATGGTGTTATGCAAACAATCCGTGAGCTGATAAAAACAGGGCAGATTTAAAGTTTTGAGTTGTTATGCAACAGATAACGGGAATATGATATAATTAATCTATATATGTTAAGAAGCTCGACATAAGTTAGGAAGCGAATAATATGAAAATTGATTATCATATGCATTTTGAAAAGGGCGCTTATGATTATGAATGGGTTAAGGGGTTCTTTTCGGCGGCCGAAAAACGTGGCTTGGCCGAGATCGGGGTTTCCGAGCATAGCCATGGATTTCCGGAATTCAAGGAACTGTATTATGAAGATCTGGTCCTTGATGATTCGTTTATCGGCAAATTTCAGCAGCAATGGCTGAAAACAAATAAGTTTAAATATACGCTTGATGAGTATTTTGCTTTTATGGACAGTCTGCGGGCTCGGGGGCATAAGGTAAAAACCGGGATTGAGGTTTGCAACTTTCAGGATCAGGAAAAAGTAAAATCGATCTTATCGCGTTATCCATTTGATTACGTGATCGGCTCCGTACATTTTTTGCGTGGTTGGGCTTACGATTCTTCAGAGATCAAGGCTCATTGGGATGAAGTTCCTCTGACTGATATTTATGAATGGTATACGGAAGAGGTTGAGAAGCTGGCGGCATCAGGATTGTATGATGTATTAGGGCATCCGTTTAATATCCGTTTGTTCAAATATTTCCCTGATTTTGATGTTTCGCCGTTTTTGAAACGGGCAGCAGCAGCTTTGAAAAAAGCGGATATGGCTGTAGATATCAATACCGGGACGCTATATCGTTATCCGGTGGAAGAAA
>CALCTX010000205.1 GCA_937907035.1 uncultured Selenomonadales bacterium | reverse complement strand
GCTTGATTCATCTTTAGATGATTCATTTCTGCATTGTTTAGTTTTCAAGGAACACTCGCTGTCTCTCAGTGAGTCAGCTTTTATATCATACATCGCTCTGAATTGTTTGTCAAGAACTTTTTTCATCCCGAATGTCTTGAGGCTCAATTCCAGCGACTTTGTCAGTATATCTTTTTCATGTCTCCTTGTCAAGGACTTTTTTTATTTTTGTTTTGATATCTGAAAAACAGGCCCTAACTTTTATTCCTCAACTTCCTTAAGCATAACCTTTTCACTGCTGTCAACACAGTCAAGCAATACACTTACTGTTTCATGAGCTGCTGTAGGTACATTTTTCCCAACATAATCTGCCCGTATTGGTAATTCTCTATGTCCGCGATCGATCAAAACTGCTAATTGAATGATATGTGGTCTGCCCATATCGATAAGTGCATCAAGAGCTGCTCTTATCGTTCGTCCGGTAAACAAAACATCATCCACCAATACTATAGTTTTATTATTTATATCAACCGGCATTTGTGTAGGATGAACTATCGGTTGATAGGAAAGCATCGACAGGTCATCACGATAAAGAGTTATATCTAATACTCCAACCGGAGGCCGCTTACCTTCTATTTTTTCAATCTCGTCTGCAATTCTTTCCGAAAGAGGAACTCCTCTGGTGCGGATCCCCACTAACATCACTTCTTCTGTTCCCTTGTTTCGCTCAACTATTTCATGCGCAATTCGTGTTAATGCCCGGCGAATACCATCCGTATCCATAAGAATTGTCTTGTCAGTCAGTTTTGCCATTTGCTACATCTCCTATCAATGTTTATTTTTTGCTTCTTATAGCTGAAAGTATTTTTTTCATATCTTCCGGCAACGGAGCTTCAAATATCATTTCTTTACCAGTCTTTGGGTGAACTAAAGTTAAATTTAATGAGTGAAGTGCCTGCCCTTGTATTTTAAACGGCGACTTGCCACGCCCATACTTTGGATCGCCTACCAAAGGATGCCCTATTGATGTCATATGTACTCTTATTTGATGTGTTCTCCCTGTTAATAGTCGGCATTCGATCAGTGTATATTGTCCGAATCGCTCCAGAACCTTAAACTTTGTTGTTGCAGGTTTTCCATTAACTGTAACAATAGCCATTTTTTGACGATCGTTCGGGTTTCTTCCTATATCACCGTTTATTGTCCCACTGCTTTCTTTTATATTGCCAAAAACTATTGCCCAATAAACACGCTTAGCTGTTTTATTTTTTATCTGTTCGGAAAGATTTATATGTGCGGCATCATTTTTAGCTGCCACCATCACACCTGATGTATCCTTGTCCAAACGATGCACTATCCCCGGCCTGATAACACCATTTATCCCTGAAAGATCATCACAATGTGCTAACAATGCATTGACCAGGGTTCCCGTTGTAACTCCGGCAGCAGGGTGAACTACCATTCCCCGTGGCTTATTTATAACAATGATATCGCTATCTTCGTACAAAATATCAAGCGGTATATTTTCCGGGGATATATTTATAACTTCCGGTTCCGGTAAACATAATGAAACCAATTCCCCTTCAGACAATTTATAATTTGCCTTCCGACTTTTCCCATTTATCAAAACTTCTTCAGCTGTTATCAATTTTTGCAAGTGAGAACGTGACATTTCCGGATATTTTCGTGCTAAAAACACATCTAGACGTTCGCCGCTCTTTTCCGCAATAAAATCTATTTTTTCTCCCATCAATCATCAGTCTCTTCCATCTCAAAAATAACAAAATACATCAATAAGCCAACGCCTATACAGATTGCTATATCAGCGATATTAAAAATTGGCCACACCCGAAGATCAAAAAAATCTATCACATAACCAAATCGTATACGGTCGATAAGGTTGCCAAACGCTCCTCCCGCCAATAACAGGGTACCATACCGCAGATAACAACTGCCATCACGCAAACGCCGATAAAAAAAGACTATCAAAAAAAACAAAATAATGCTAAAAACAATGAATATCATTCGTTGATTCGCCAAGATCCCAAACGCGGCCCCGGGATTACAAATGTAAGTAATATGAAAAACGCCCGGGAACACCGGAATCGATGTTCCCAGGAGAAGTGTCGAAGATATATAATACTTGACTGCCTGATCAACAAATACAAGCAAAGCAAATAGTATAAACAACATGTACAAAACCCCAATAAACTTTAATAATATCTTGTCAGAGATACACCGATTCGCCCCTTTTTGGTCTGACCTCGAATTTCAGAAACTTCCAATCTTCCCCGGCCCCTTAAAGAAATGATATCGCCGGCTTTTACTGATTGTGATACATTTTTTACTTGCTGCCAATTTAATTTCAGTTTATCCGCTTCAATATCAGCAACTGCTTTACTGCGTGAAATACCAAATCCCGCAGCCGCAATAGAATCGATCCTCAATGATGCAACTGTCGCAGAAATCTCTTTAGACCGTTCTTCACGCGGAGCTATTTCTCCTAACTCATCCAATGTACAGGTGACTTTTGCACTGCCAATCTGCGTCAGATTCAAAAGCAAATAATCGGCGATCTTTTTATCAGCCAAAATTCTTACAGAACCAGCACTTAACAATAAATCGCCAAGCAACGAACGGTCAATCCCTAACCCCATCAAAGCACCTAAAACATCACGATGATAAAGATGTGCAAAAGCCTCATTCCACTCAGCTTTTACTACTGTGATCTCAGTCCCGGCATTACCGGAAAAATCACTATGCGATATGATTGCCCGTTGCCTTTCAGCACCTATATACCCGCCATCAAAAGAAACTTTAATTCCCTCATAATTGGCAGCTACGGCCTCTGCTATTTCCATTTCAAACGGTGATAAAAAACCGGATAATCTGACTTTTTTAGTTTTTATCACTTGTTCCGCTAAATCTGTAAGCCGTATTGCTGCTTCACTGCCCTCAGTATTGGAATAAAACCGGATTATTTTTTCTTTGGGCGATGTCATTTACTCTTCCCCATAGCAGTTGCTTTTTCAGTTGCCTTAACTACCGCATCAAGCAAAGCCCCACGTACACCTTGTTGTTCCAATACACGAATACCATCTATTGTCGTTCCTCCCGGGGAAGTTACCTGATCGCGTAAAACATCCGGATGTTTGCCGGTTTCCAAAACCATCTTTGCCGACCCTAACAATGTCTGTGCTGCTAAAAGTATTGCTTCCTGACGTGGGAGTCCTACTGCCACACCACCATCAGCTAAAGCATCAATGATCAGGAACGCATAGGCCGGGCCACTCCCTGAAAGACCTGTCACAGCATCAAGCAGG
>CALCTX010000204.1 GCA_937907035.1 uncultured Selenomonadales bacterium | reverse complement strand
AAGACTGGAAAAGACCGCTGCACAGCAGAACGAATACACCAGCAAGAATGCAGCTCTGCTGAAGCTCTGCGAACTCAACCCGGTAGACATTCCGCAGGTTATGATTGATGATCGTATCAATCAGATGATTCAGGAACTTGAGATGCGTCTTGGCCAGCAGGGCTTGAAACTGGAACAGTATTTGAAGTATTCCGGGTCTGACATGGCAAAGCTTCGTGAGGATTATAAGAAGACTGCAGAGCAGAATGTTAAGACGGATCTTATGCTTGAAGAAGTTGCTAAGGTTGAAGGCATTAAAGTAGAGGCTGGCGATTTCGATGCGGAAATTGCAATGATGGCAAAGGCTTATGGTGCTACGCCACAGCAGGTTAAGAAGATTATTCAGGAACAGGGAAGAGTTACTGATTTGGCAGTAACGATTTTGCGTCGTAAGACTGCACAGTTTATTGTTAACAGCATGACTGAGTGATTGTCCCTGTATGGAGGCAAAAATGGGTTATTATTATGTACCGACTGTTGTTGAAAGTTCAAACCGCGGGGAGAGAGCTTTTGATATCTATTCACGTTTGTTAAAGGACCGGATTGTTTTTATCGGTGGAGAGATCGATGACAATATGGCCAATGTTGTTGTGGCACAGTTATTGTTCCTTGAAGCAGAAGACCCTGATAAAGATATTCATCTGTATATCAACAGTCCTGGCGGAGTAGTTACAGCAGGCTTGGCGATTTATGATACTATGCAATATATTAAGCCGGATGTTTCGACAATCTGCATGGGGCAGGCTGCAAGTATGGCATCACTTTTGTTAGCAGCCGGTGCACCTGGCAAGAGGTATGCGTTGCCGATGGCGAGGATCATGATCCATCAACCGCTCGGCGGAGCACGTGGCCAGTCGACAGATATTCAGATTCAGGCGCAGGAGATTCTGAGGTTGCGTGAAGTTGGCAACGAAATTCTTATGAAGCATACCGGACAAAGTCATGATAAGATAATGGCTGATACAGAGCGGGATAATTTTATGTCAGCACTTGAGGCTAAGGAATATGGTCTTATTGATGATGTGATCTCTGCTCGTCCGCAGGAGAAGAAAAAGTCAAAGGACTAAGAGGAGGCGACCAGCTTGAAAGATGATGTAAAATGTTCGTTTTGCGGCAAATCTCAAAGTCAGGTCAGAAAGCTGATTCAAGGTCCCGGAGTGTTCATTTGTGATGAGTGTGTTGCTCTTTGTGATGAGATCATCGATGAAGAGATTGGGGATATTAATGATTCGGAGTTGGCAAATCTGCCAAAACCGCATGATATTAAAGCTATTCTCGACCAGTATGTAATCGGTCAGGAAGAGGCAAAGATTTCCCTGTCAGTTGCCGTATATAATCACTACAAGCGTATAAATCTCGGTACCAGAAAAAATGATGTTGAGTTACAGAAATCCAATATTTTGATGCTTGGACCAACAGGCAGCGGCAAGACGCTTTTGGCTCAGACATTGGCCCGGATACTGAATGTACCGTTTGCGATAGCCGATGCAACATCACTTACTGAAGCGGGATATGTCGGTGAGGATGTTGAAACAATCCTTTTGAAGCTTATTCAGGCTGCAGATTTTGAAGTTGAGCGGGCTGAGCGGGGAATTATTTATATTGATGAAATAGATAAGATTGCCCGTAAGTCAGAAAATCCGTCAATAACGCGTGATGTTTCCGGCGAAGGAGTACAGCAGGCATTGCTGAAGATACTGGAAGGTACAGTAGCTTCGGTTCCGCCACAGGGCGGCCGTAAGCATCCGCATCAGGATTTTATTCAAATCGATACGACCAATATACTCTTTATCTGCGGCGGTGCATTTGATGGTATTGAGAAGATCATCGAGTCGCGGTTAGGCAAAAAGAGTATGGGCTTTGGTGCTGAACTTGTGAAGATGAAGAAGGAAAATGTTGGGGAGACACTTTGCAAGGTGTTGCCGGAAGATCTTTTGAAAACCGGTCTTATCCCGGAATTTATTGGCCGGTTACCAGTAGTTGTTACATTGGATTCCTTAGATGAAAAAGCTTTTATCCGTATTCTGACAGAACCGAAAAATGCTCTGGTAAAGCAGTATTCTCGCTTGTTACAGATTGATGGGGTTGAACTTGAATTTGATGATGAGGCAATAGCGCTTATTGCCAAAGAGGCGCTGAAGCGCAAAACTGGCGCGCGGGGGCTCAGGGCGATCATTGAAAACATCATGCGTGATGTAATGTATGATGTCCCGTCAATGGAAGGCGTTTCATATTGCCGGATAACAAAGGATGTTGTCAAAGACAAGAAAAAACCGCTTTTGAAATTTACCAACAAAAAGAAATCGGGCTTGTTTGAAGATGATGAGGAATCTGCGTAAGAGTTATTTATGGGACTGTTTTATTTGACAGTCCCTTTTTACATAGGAGG
>CALCTX010000203.1 GCA_937907035.1 uncultured Selenomonadales bacterium | reverse complement strand
ACATTAGGATTTATAGCTTAAGCTTTTTGGAACCACGCGACTATCGCGTGGTTTTCTTTTATACAGAAATAGCCCCGGCAAAACTGCCGGGGCTTTAGTATATTTGAATTGTTCTATCAGAGAGAAACATGCTGTCCTATGGCTGCAGGGTTGACTCGTTGTCGGGAATAGCCTTCACTACCGCCAATAACGTTATTATTCATAATGTTATTCATAAAATCATCACGAATTACATTTTTACGATTAAGCAATTCATCGACCGCAGAACCAGTTTGCCTCATCCCGCCTGTTACTTTTTCCAGCTCTTTTTTTGTGAGCAGTCTCTTTCCATTGTTTTCTTTTGTTTCCATATCAATCTCCCCTTTCACAACTGCGAATTGAAGCTTAATCCTTTTTTGTATATATTCTAAAATAATGTATTTACCGAGTCACTTGTTTAATCCATTTGTGACAGTGAGGAGGCTGCCATCTGTACCTTTTAATCCCAAAGTTACGGACCTCATATCTTGCATAGTAATAGCGATTGGCCCCTGTTTTCCTGCCCATACGGCATCCTTATTCGTCCCGCCGGTAACATACTCGAGTTCTTTCTTGGTGAGCAATCTCTTTTCATTGTTTTCTTTTGCTTCCATGTCAATCGCCCCTTTCACAACTGCGAATTGAACTTCTCCTTTTTCTTGTATATATTATAACCTAAAAATAACGAATTGTCAAAAAATAACGTCATTAACCAATCCAAAAGTCTTTGATTTACACGTCAATTTTGACGTCAAAAATAATAACCGCCAGCTTTTACACTGGCGGCTGTTAAAAACTCATACGTTTGCATTTTTATTACTCTTACTCCGCAACTTTCAACATACTTCTCCCATTTTGAGCATTATAGTTTGCTTGGTCTAATGACCTGATCTGGACACGCATCCTTTCGGATATCTGATATCCCGACGGATCGTCAGCAGCTGAATTGATTTTCATGCCGGTTGAAAGCTTATTTAAGCTTTTGGCAAGAGCATTGCTTTGACTATGCCGGGGCAGGGTATCTATGGCTGCTGCATTGTGATTAACTATCATTTGTCCGCCTGAAACTTTTTCCAGTTCTTCCTTTGTGAGCAATCTCTTTTCATTATTTTCTTTTGTTTCCATGTCAATCGCCCCTTTCACCACTGCGAGTTGAACCTTTAATCCTTTTTGAGATATTTAGACAAAACTGCCTTTAAGCCAACGATATCAATTGGTTTTGACAAGTGATCATTCATTCCCGATTCAATAGCTTTTTTCTTATCTTCCGCAAAGGCGTTTGCTGTCATGGCAACGATCGGTATCGCAGCCACTTCCTTGTCAGGCAGATTTCTTATTTCCTGGGTCGCCTTATAGCCATCCATTATTGGCATCTGCACATCCATCAGTATGACATCATACTGTCCCGGAATTGCCTTTGACATTTTATCAACTGCAACGGTTCCGTCTTCGGCAACAAATACTTCAATACCGAATTCACTGAGCAGTTCACAGGCAATTTCGCGATTGAGTTCATTATCCTCGACCAGCAAAACTTTCAGACCAGTAAGGTCAACTTCACTAAGTGCATCCTGCACAACTTGGTTGACATGCTCATTATCAGCCACTCTCGGCTCAAATTCAATGACGATTGTCGTTCCTTTGCCAAGCTCACTGTCAACTTTTATTGTTCCATCCATGGCATCAACCAGACGTTTGACAATTGCCATCCCAAGGCCTGTTCCCTGTATGCCGCTGGTAGTACTGTTTCGCTCGCGGGAGAAATTTTCGAATATCTCCTCCACGAATTCCTTACTCATTCCAATACCATTATCGGCAAAAGTAAAACGGAGTTTGGAATGACCAATCTTATCACTTTCAAGGCTCTCCAACGTATAGTCAACCTTGCCGCCACGCGGTGTGTACTTTATGGAATTGGAAATTATATTGAGCAATATCTGATCAATGCGGACTGTATCAAGCCACAGATACAAATCTTTATCCACATTGATATATGTCTTGGTAAATTCAATGTCTTTTTCCTTTGCCAGTGAATCAACCATTGCCGTCGTCTTTCCCCGACATTCTTTCAAATTGACTACATGCTCCTCGATTTCCAGTTTGCCGTTTTCAATACGTGCCATTTCAAGTATATCATTTATGAGCCGCAACAAATGATTACCGGCATCACTTACCTTTTTCAGACAATCAGCCAGTTTTTCCGGCTCCCCGATATGCTTTTCCGCCATCCTGTTGAAACCAAGGATTGCATTCATCGGAGTGCGGATATCATGTGACATATTGAAAAGGAATGTGGTTTTTGCCTTGCTGGCCGATTCCGCAGTCTGTAAGGCGTCTTTAAGCTGTTCAGTCTGCTCAGCTAATTTCTCTGTACGGTCTTTGACAAGTGTCTCGAGGTGTTCATTAGTAGACTTGATCTGCATATTGGCTACAGCCAAATCCATCTGAGAATTTTTCAGCTTGCGCATTGTATATCCGGCAAAGATCAAGCTCCCCACCATAAGCAGGAAAATCAACGGATATTCAATATGCTCTTTAAAGAATTCAACAGGTGATACATCTTTTTGCTGAGCGATAGAATAACGCATTACCAGATTGTCCATCTCTTCATGCGGGATAAATTGCAGCCCGCGATTGATGAGACGGATCAGAATGCTATCATTACGTCTGGCAGCAAAACAAATTTTACAAGGTGCCGCTAAAGGCATAACTGTAAAGGCAGAGTTTTTATTTTCGCGAATGTAACGTTGCAAAATTGATAATGGAGCCACTGCCGCACCGGCTTCCCCACTATTTAATTTATCTATACATTCCTCAAGTGAACTGCAGTCAATCACTTTTGCATGAGAATAATTGTCACGGACATAAGAACCGGCAAGACGATGTCCCTTAACGGCAATTACATCCATCTTTTTCATGTCGACAGTCCCTTTGCACAATGCCCCCATTGAAAGAGACCTTATACTGTCAGAGAGCATAACATTATTGATATCAGCATCAAACAAATCATGGTATTCAGGAACAGCTGCGTCAATCTCGCCGGAATTCAGGGCTTTCATCAATTCCTCACGATTATTATAAAATTTCCATTCCTGTTTAACCTGCAAATTAAGGCGTTCTATTGCCAGTCTGACCATATCAGGGAACACTCCGGCAGCTTTACCGTTTTCGTCACTGAATACATACGGATAAAAATCCCTATATGCGCCGAGTCTCACTACATTGTGTTTAGCTAACAAGTTTTTTTCTTCATCAGTCAGATACTTATTAACCGGGGAATTGTTAAAATATTTTTTGATGAGGTAACCATCAAAATCAGGGCGTTTAAAATATATCTCCTGTTGAGCGCGATTCATCTCATCCAAAATATCCGGCCGCTTCATAGAAACACCGATATAGCACGGCATAGAACCCATGTTTTTCAACAATACGAAATCATCGTCCATCGCATTGTTTGATGTCAACAGAACATCAATTTCATCTTTTCGCAACGCATTAACTTTTTTCGTTGTTGAATCAAACGGAATAACTTCAGCCTGAATATTCTTTTCCTTGAGATATGCCATCAGAAACTTATTTTCAGCATATCCGGCATCGACACCGATCCGCTTGCCGGCCAAAGCTGTGTCAAAGTCCCCACTGAATCTGTCCGATTTATCCGGAATTGTTGCCAGGAAGAAATACTCCATGCCAAATTCTCTTTCCGGATAAAATATTTTGTCAAGTCGTTCTTCAGTCCGGCTGAGCATTGGTACAATGTCGACCTCACCCGTAAACAGCTTGGCTAATATCTCCTGAAAGGTCCCGCTGACATATTCGTACCGCCACCCTGTATGCAGAGAAAACTCCTGCAAATACTCATAAGCATAGCCTGTTTTGTGCCCCGTTGACTGAATGCCGGCCATCATTTTGCCGGCATCGAACAGGCCGACTTTGACTATTTTTGTTTGTTTTATAGCCGCTGCTTCCACAGGTAATGGCAAAACATAAAACATAACCGTAAAACAAGCAACCATAACCCAGACAATCTGCATCAATTTATGCAAACGCAAACCTATTGTTGTTTTTTTATCAGCAACGCTCATAACACTCAGCCTCACTTCTATTTCTATATCACAAAAGACATTATCAATTACTTGTGTTCAGTATTTTCAATAAATTTATTGTTATTATACCCACTATTTTATTTCGCCATTTTTGCTTACATTCCTGCTTGACTAAGCTTGTTATTAAATTTTTTTGCCGTCAATATCAAAAATCTTCACAAACTGAAACATCATTTTATGAATAACATAAAAAGGGCACTACCAAAGAGACAACACACCCCTTCAATAGTGCCAACACGGGGAAATAGAAACTACCCGTTAAAATTTAAACAAAAAAATAACGCTATTTAGCTTTCAATATCCTTTTCTGTCGGCAATGGATACTTTTCTTCAAATTTATGATAATCAAAAGTCCCCTTTACCACCTGTTCCATTTCCTTTTCTGATAACTTGATATTATACACTTTCAAAATACGTTTTAGTCTGGAACGTCTATGGATTTCTTTTTCTAACTCAAGCATATAAAATCCCCCGCTCTGTCCCTTCTATTGTTACAATTATATACGGGGGGGGACAAAGTCAACGTCAAAAAATCCTCGGATCATTTCTGATCCGGGTATTTGACGTGTCAATTATATTGTCAA
>CALCTX010000202.1 GCA_937907035.1 uncultured Selenomonadales bacterium | reverse complement strand
AAAATCAAGTTCATCGCCAAGATTGACAGTTTCCGATAATTTGACAGTAACCAATCTATTATTGTGATCATATTTGACAACCCGACCGACCAAAAGGCCACGGTTATTCGGCCGCCGGTCGCTCATCATATTTTTTCCTTCATGCTTCAAAAGATATGCCGTCGTAAAATCACGATTAAATATCTGCGCCAAACGGCGTTTGTCTTCGGCTGACACCTTGTATCCGGAAGGCGAACCGATAGTGTCGATTGCCCGCCGATATGTATCAATGACAATCCCGACATACTCCGGGCGCTTCATCCGGCCTTCAATCTTCAAAGACGCCACACCGGCTTCAACCAGTTCCGGCAAAAGATCTATCGTATTCAGATCGCGTGGCGATAAGAGATACTCCCCGGCTTTATCAGCCAGCAGATCCCGCCCGGATTCTGACAGCAAATGATACGGCAAACGGCATGGCTGTGCACAGCGGCCCCGATTGCCGGAACGGCCGCCGATCATACTGCTCATCAGACATTGTCCGGAATAACAAACACATAACGCCCCATGAGCAAAGACTTCAATTTCCGCCTTCGCATTAGCACAAATATAACGGATATCCTTCAGCGTCACTTCCCGCGACAGCACGACCCGGGCAAAGCCGAGCTTTTCCAAGGCTCTGACTCCGGCCAAATTATGAACTGTCATCTGCGTACTGGCATGAAGCGGCATATCCGGAATTATCGTTTTCGCAAGTTTGGCCACGCCCAAATCCTGGACTAATATAGCGTCAACCCCGATAGCATACAAAAATCGCAGATAATCAGCAAGCTTTGACAACTCGCTGTCATCCACGATAGTATTGACCGTCACGTGTATAGCTGTGCCCCGTAAATGAGCATAGTTAACAGCCTCACGCATTATCTCCTCTGTAAAATTTTCCGCATAGGCCCGTGCACCAAATGACGCCCCGGCCAGATAGACAGCATTCGCACCATTTTCTACGGCAGCTTTTAATGCCTCAAAACTCCCGGCCGGTGCCAATAACTCAACCACTTGTCAAGCCCTCCATGCGATCATTTTTCCTGATCGTTTTCTTCAGTTTCTCCTCCGGCTGCCTTTTCCTTAGCCTCTTCGGCAGCTTCTATTTCAGCCAGCTTAGCTTTTTCGACTCTGGCATCACGATTGAGCAAAACCAATGCTAATGTTACCAATACAGCAGCTCCACCATAGAGAAACATTACCTCATTATCCATAGATCATATTCCTTCCTTATCCGCATCAACTACGGTTTCTTCTGAAATCAAAGTCAGTTGCTCGGAATCAGATTGATAATCCTGCAACTCCGGCAGTGTCGGCAATTCACTGAGATCATTCAGGCCAAAGCACTCCAAAAATGTCCTTGTCGTTCCATAGAGTATCGGCCGGCCGATAACGGCCTTCCGTCCGACCTCAGCGATCAGATCTGATTCAATCAGTTTCATCAGTGTTTTTTCTATATGAACGCCACGTATTTTTTCTATCTCAAGTTTCGTTATCGGCTGTTTAAACGCAATGATCGATAAGGTTTCCAATGCGGCCGGAGACAGCTTACGGTCTGTAACCTGGGCCAGCTTGGATACGACTTCAAAATATTCCTGTCGGGTAACGAGCTGCCAGCCACCGGCTAATTTGCGCAACTGCAGACCACTCTGCCGTTCAGTCAGAGAGGTATCTAACCGTCTTAACAGCTCGGTTAATTGCTCGCTGTCGATCTGCAGGATCTCAGCCAGCTGATTTTCCGCAATCGGCTCACCGCTGGCAAACAATACCGCTTCCAACGGAGCCCGCAATTCATCTAAAAACATCAACTATCACCCAATTTCGGCAACTTATCAGGTTGCCGGACAAATATATAAATCTCCCCATACGTTCCGCTTTGTGTCGTATAAACACTTTTTCGCCGGATCAATTCCAACAGTGCTAAAAATGTTACGATAAGCTCCTGCCGGGAATTAGTGGTAAATATTTCCTCAAACAAAACCCGGCCATCTGCACGGGACAGTATATCCATGATCTTTACGGCTTTTTTTTCAACATCATACTCTTCCTGCGCAACTATCGCATCGGGGATTGACAGTTCTTCCCGGACGGAAAGTGCCAGCTTAAAAGCCTCAACCAGCTTATCAAGTGACAAATTTCCGGGTGGCAGATGTTTTATCGGCAGATCAAGCGGTTCCCGGGTAAAAAACATCTTTTCCTGTTCAGCCAGCCTGTCGAGCTTATCACTGACCTCTTTATAACGGCGATATTCCAAAATCCGCTCAACCAGTTCCTGACGCGGATCTTCTTCCTCTTCCGGTTCATCACCGGCAGCCATCTGTTTTGGCAACATCATCCGTGACTTGATAAGCAACAGCGTAGCGGCCAAAACGAGAAACTCCGAAGCGACCTCAATATTGAATTCCCGGAATTGGGAAAGATACGCCAGATACTGCTCCGTTATCTCAGCGATCGGAATATCATAAATATCGACCTTATTCTTTTTTATCAGGAAAAGCAACAAGTCCATCGGACCTTCAAAGGACTCGAGCTTTATCTTGTAATCTTCCATCATCAGAGAAGATGCATTGCTTCTTTTACTTCGGCCATCGTTTCCGAAGCGATCTTCTGGGCCTTCTTTGCCCCGTTATCGAGAATTTCTTTGATCAGTTCCGGCTTATTGACATATTCCTGACGGCGGACGTGCATATCAGCCATTGCCGTAACCATCTTTTCAGCCAGATTCTTCTTGCAGGCTACGCAGCCGATACAGCCAGCCTTGCAATCACATTCGATCTGCGGAACCTCATCTTTATTGAACAATTTATGAAATTTAAAGGCCACACAGACATCAGGGTTGCCTTTATCCGTCTTTTTTATCCTTTGCGGATCGGTAACGATCATCCGTACCCGCTCACGCAATTCATCCGGTGACGAAGCAAACGGGATAGTATTGCCATACGACTTGCTCATCTTCCGGCCATCAATGCCCGGCAATACCGATGCCCGGCTCATCAAGCCCTGCGGCTCCGGGAATATCGGTTTATAGATATTATTAAACCGACGGGTAATCTCCCGGGCTAATTCCAAATGCGGATTTTGGTCTTCTCCGACCGGAACCCAGCCTGCTTTGTAAAGAATAATGTCAGCCGTCATAAGCTCCGGATAGCCGAGAAATCCATAAGTATTGATATCTTTCCCCTGTTCGCCGAGGTTTTGCAACTTATCCTTATAAGTCGGAACCCTCTCCAACCAGGAAAGCGGTGTCATCATTGACAGCAACAGATGAAGCTCGGCATGTTCTTTGACATGTGACTGAACGAAGATGATATTTTTTTCCGGATCAAGACCGGCACTGAGCCAATCAAGCATCATGTTATGGATATTTTCCGGCAGCTTGCTCGTGTCCTCAAACGAACTGGTCAAAGCGTGAAGATCGGCAATCGAAAAAATGCACTCGTAATCATTCTGTAACTTGACCCAGTTTTCCAACGCTCCCATATAATTTCCCAAGTGAAATTTGCCCGAAGGCTGCATTGCACTGAAGATACGTCCTTTACTCATAAAAATAAACCCTCCTGCTAAAATAATATCGCCAAAATACTGTTAAACAGCAAAAATATAAACCGCTGCATCGGAACAAAAAACATATCCAATACCGGCGTCATGATCATTATCATCAAAATAAAAAAGCTGTACTTTTCCAATCCGGCTATCTGAACAGCCATCTTGTCAGGCAAAATTGCCATTAAAACTTTTGAACCGTCAAGTGGTGGCAACGGGATCATATTAAAGATCGCAAAGTTGATGTTGTAAATAATGATAAGATATACAACCATGCGAACACCTCTGGTAAGCGGCATTCCCATATGCAGATAAACACCTAATGCAACAACTGTCAAAAAAGCTGTCAGCAAATTGGCTCCCGGTCCGGCTAAAGCAACTAATAACTCACCCCGGCGCCAATTTTTAAAATTACGCGGATTGATGATAACCGGCTTTGCCCAACCAAAACGAGCTACCAACAGCATTATCAATCCTACCGGATCAACATGAGCAGCCGGATTAAGTGTCAAACGCCCCATCATACGCGGCGTAAAATCCCCCATCGCTACTGCAGTCCGGGCATGAGCATATTCATGGACCACCATCGCAATGATAAGTCCCGGTATGCCCGCTATCATTCCCAATAAATCAAAACCAAACATTTAGCTGTTCTCCTCTTTCTTCAGATCATTGAGCAATAAAATTGCTGTCACTGATTTAGCATCCATTATCTCACCGCTTTTTACTTTGCTGACAGCTTCCGTTAACGGCATCCTGACAACATTGATAAATTCATCATCATCTAAAATTCTTGAATAAGAAAAGATATTTGAGGAGCATTTGTTTTCTTTAAACTCACCATATA
>CALCTX010000201.1 GCA_937907035.1 uncultured Selenomonadales bacterium | reverse complement strand
CCGTTGCCACTTATATCGACTAAAGATGATTGCTTCATATCTGTATAGCCGTTTAGTGCGGTCTTTATTCGAAACATGACCGGCAAAGAGGCAGATATACGGGCAAACTCTCTCATTTGGGAACTGATCAGACGCTGGGGCCGTTCGGTAAAAAAATATTTTTGTGGCAATGGAGAATTTCCTAAATAATTTACGATTGTTTCATAGTGACCATGTTTGTTAAAGATACGCAGAGTTATTTCCGAGCCGGCTGCCGGACTGGCAGTATATTCATCATCGGTTAAAGTGTCAACAGAAATCGCTAAGTGTTTCTCGTTAACGTGCATGATAATTCCCTCGATCGGACGGGGATATATGGCTGAGTCGATCAATAATAATTGTCCGGGTTGCAGGAGCGGATCTGTTTTTGTTTCGGTTCGCCGGTTGGTTACCATAAATAACAACCTTTCTTTGAGGAATTAGTAAGAGATGATATTTTTATTTAATTGATTTTAATGGCAGTAAAAAGCGAAAGGCAAGAGCATTTGCCAGTAAGATGATACCGGAAAAGATAAGAATAGCAGGAATGCCCCAAATTCCGCTGAAAGTACCGCCGAAAAAAGCTCCGGAAAACATACCGATGAATTGAGCAGACTGATTAAATCCATATATACGCCCTAATGAATCAGGCGGGGTATAACGGCGAATCAAACTGTTGATCGAGGGGAGCAGTCCGGCTGTGGCAATACCGAGAATAAAACGAAGGATTCCCAGTTGCCATGGAGTCGTAACAAAGGCCTGAGGGATTGAAATAAATCCGGCAATAATAAGGGCTGAAAAAAGCACTTTATCCGGTCCGATCCGGTCAGAGAGATTGCCAATCGGAGAGGCAGATATCATGCTGGCAAAACCGGTAGCGGAAAAGACTGCGCCGGATATCAGTGCCAAATGCCCGGTTTCGGGAATTATTGATTTTATATAGACAGTGATTATCGGGTGAACCGACATCAGTGTAAATTGCAGAATAAAGTTGGTAATGGCCAGCTTGATGATAAGTTGCGGTTGGGGTAATTTTTTCCAACAGTCGGCAAAAGAAGACTTGTTTTTTTGTGGTTGAACAGATGCGGTCTCTTTGATACATAGAGCAGCAAGAAAGCCTAAGAAACAAAAGCAGCCAATGACGATGAAAGTTGTGCGGCAGTTAAATTGTTCGGCGAGAAAACCGCCAATCAAGGGGCCAATCAATGCACCGCCAACCTGTGAGGATAAAAACATTCCTAATGCCCAACCGGAACGTTGCTTGGGGGTTTCCTGAGCGATAAGGGAAACAACAGCACCGAGAAAACCGCTCATCGCACCCTGAATTAGCCGTAGAACAGCCAAGTCCCATACAGAACGGGCAAATCCCATACCAATCATGATTATGGTAAGCCAGAGACTGGCACGCAGAACCATTGGCCGGCGCCCGTAACGGTCTGACAGTTGTCCCCAAATTGGTGCGGCGATAGCCAATGTGATAAAATTGGCTCCAAAAATTATTCCGGCCCAATGAGATATTTCAGCCGGATCGGAAATACCCAATTCTTCAATATAAATAGGAAGCATAGGGGCTAATTGTCCCATGCCGATAGATACGATAAAAGTTGCGAAGCAACAAATGGCCAAGGTCTTTTTCCATTGTTCCATCATGATCACACTTTCGGTTTTTGAAGATAGAAGAGCAAACTCCGCCTGGTTAAGACGGAGTTCGTAATAAAGTCATCTTAGAATTTAATTGGAGAAGAGAGTTCGGCAGCTTGTGCAATTGTTTGAGTTTTTGCATTGATAGAGCAATTTATCTGCTTGCCGGTATAATTCTTCAAAAGATGTAACCTCATCAGATTTTGCAAATACATTGCCGATGCTGAAGGATGGTTTGAAATTATGCAATTCCGGCAGATTGATCTTTTCCATTTCCCGGCAGCAACGGGAGATAATATCGGCTCCGACGGCAATATCATTCACATTTAGTGCAAAAGCAGCAAATTCATCACCGCCCAGGCGTAAGATGATGTCATCGCGACGGAATGCATTGCGGAGTATGTCAGCTACCAGACGGATCACTTTGTCGCCGGCATCATGACCATAGGTATCATTGATAGTTTTAAACTTATTGAGATCAAATAATGAAAACATGCCGGTTTGACCGCTTTTTAACAAGGCGGATATTTTAGCTTCACCGCTGCCGCGATTTAAGAGGCCGGTCATGATATCGGTTTCAGCTAAGTGGGTGAGATGCTCTTCTTTTGTTTTTTCTTCGTTTATAGACATTACAGCAAAGATGACGGATTTCAATGGCTCGTGAGGTTCAGTGTTCATACGGATAAATCGGGCCCGGCTCCATCCGGCAAAGTTGCCGCGAAATTCTTCGGTAATAGTATATTTCCCATTCATTCGGTCGGATAATGTTTTCAGATCGGTAAAGGCAAGCATTTTTTCAACATCTGCTTCAGCCGTCATATATTTCATTACAGGGCCTATGTGTTTTGACAGTGAATTGTTAACCTTATCGTCAGCTATATTGGTAATTACCTGGCGATGGATTATATGCTGAAAGGTATCATGTTCCAGATCAAAGATATGCATAGAATTATATATTTTTGACATGCTTATCAAAGTAGTTATCATGGAATCATGTTGGAGATGGGAAAATTTACGATGAAGCTTTAACATGGATCCTAATATAGAACAAATACTGTTAAGATAAGGTTCTACTGTATAAACAAGATTGATATCCGGATTGTCAATTTTCCAAAATCCTGCAAGTTTATTGTCTATGCAGATAGGTAAAATAACCAGGGTTTTAATGCTTTGAGATTTTAAAAGTTCATAATCTATCGGATAATCTTTATGCAGAGAAGAGATATTATCGATGATGATGTTTTTCTTGTCCATAAGCCGGGCATGCCAAAAACCAAAATAAAACATTTGGGCTTTTAACAAATGTTCTTTAACGGTTTTGGTCCGTGGAGCGTTCCACTCGCATATGTTTTCTAAAAAATGGATATTTGGATTATCAGCAAAAATGTAACTGTGTTTGGCAGCAAGACGAATGCTGATTTCAGTGACAAGATATTGAATGATCGAGTCACTGTTATTTTGGCTGAGGGCTTTTCCAATAATATCAATAAGCTCGGCAGCAGAGTCCGGTTGTTTTTTTGAGGTGAGTTTTTGCTGAGACATTTGGGACACCTCCGGCAAAGCGAAATGTATTTAAAACACAATAATGTATTCTCTTTTATAAATAATATGTACATATATATTTTATCAAATAATAGTATAATTACAACAGAAAAGAAAAACTGGAAACAAATTTTTCTTGCCAATATTTTATAGGGATGATATACTCATTTAGTCGAGTTAGGTTTGAAAGTTAGTTTTTCTAATTTTTTAGCCTTCCCTGCTCCTTAAAAGGGAGCCAAAAGTCCAAAGAGGGAGGTGATTTCGTGAGAAAGTACGAAGTCATATTCATTGTAAAGCCGATGGAGGAAGAGCCGACGAACGCAGTTATTGAGAAGTTCTCCAAGCTCATCGCTGCAAACGGCGGTACGATTGATAAGGAGGATCGTTGGGGCAAGAAAAAGCTCGCCTATGAGATCAAAGATTGCATGGACGGTTACTATTGCTTGTTCTATGTTTCCAGCGAACCGGCTTGCATGGCTGAGGTTGACCGTGTAATGAAGATTACCGATGAAATCCTTAAGCACATGATCGTAAAGGCTGAGGAACCGAAAAAGGTTGCAGAGCCAGTTGCAGAGGAAGAGTAATAGTCATAGGGAGGCATTGCCATGAACAAGGTTATTTTGATAGGTCGGCTTGCACGCGATCCGGAAGTGAGATATACACAAACGAATAAAGCAGTTGCAAGAATGACGATTGCGGTTGACCGCCGTTTTTCACGTGCTGGTGGAGATCAGCAGCAGACGGCTGATTTTATTTCATTAGTTGCTTGGGAAAAACTGGCAGAGATTTGCGGCAATAACCTGAGAAAGGGCAGCCAGATTTCGGTAGAAGGACGTCTTCAGGCAAGAAGCTACGATGCACAGGATGGTACCAAACGGTATGTTACTGAAGTTGTAGTGAATGAAGTCGAATTTTTAGGCTCTAAGCCGCAGAATGCGGGGGGGCCTGCTCCTGTCAGCGGGGCACCGGTTCCGCAGGGAAATCAGCCTGCGGCATCTTTTGGAAGTCCTTCCATGACTGACGATGATATTCCATTTTGATTCGTTTTTGAAGGAGGAATTATCTTGATCAGACGTGATAAAGGCCGTCGTCCGCGCAAGAAGGTTTGCAGCTTCTGCGTTGATAAGGTTGAATCGATTGATTATAAAGATGTAGCGAAGCTTCGTCGTTTCATTACGGAACGTGGCAAGATCCTGCCGCGTCGTATT
>CALCTX010000200.1 GCA_937907035.1 uncultured Selenomonadales bacterium | reverse complement strand
GGTCGGGGCTGAGCAAATATCAGCTGTTTGACAGAAAAATACTATGAGGGAACAACAAAAAAGGTTGGGCGGAGAAAAGATTTTCTCTGTCCAACCTTTTTGAGTCAAATGTTTTTAGTCTTTGGTGTTTACGGCTGTATCATAGAGAGCCGTGATCTCACTGCCCGGTTCGGCGGTCATGAGTGTTACTGCTACCGCAGCAATAAATCCGGCAACGAATCCCGGCAGGAGCTCGTAAATCCCGGTTGAGGAAAGGTATAAGAACCAGCCGATATCAACTGCGGCACCAACAATGATTCCCGCTAAAGCTCCGGCAAAGTTAAACCGGCGCCAGAAGAGCGAGCAGAGGATCGTCGGACCGAAAGCGGCACCAAATACACCCCAGGCATTGGAAACCAGGGACATAATGCTGCCGGAGTTCGGATTGCTGGCAATGACAACCGAAATGATCGAGACTGCCAAAACAACGAAACGGCCGGCCCAAAGCATTTCTTTGTCGGATGCCATGTCGTTGCGGATAACCGGTTTGTACACGTCACTGGCAAAAGCGGAAGAAGCCGCTAAGAGTTGACTGTCAGCCGTACTCATTGAGGCAGCCAGAACAGCCGAGAGAAGGATACCGGAAATAAGAGCCGGGAAAATGGAACGAACCATGACGATAAAGACAAGCGAGTCTTTAGTGACGGTTTCGTTCATGCCAATCATCAAGCGGCCGATAACACCGATGAGGGCAGCAAAGATCAAAATGAGGACGGTCCAGCTGATACCGATCTTAGCTGATTTTTTGAGGTCAGCCTGCGAACGGATAGACATGAAGCGAATGATGATATGCGGCATTCCGAAATAGCCGAGACCCCAAGCCAGACCGGAAACTATTTCCCGCCAGTCAGCAGTAAAGAAGCTCCAATAGGTATCAGGAATCGATGTAGCTGCGGCACTTTGCATATCGACCATGGATGCGGCAAATACCGGTGCCAGAAGCATGGAACCGAGAATCAGGAGGCCCTGGAAAAAGTCAGTCCAGCAAACAGCGGAAAAGCCGCCCAGGAATGTGTAGCTGACGATGATAGCCGCACCGACGTACATAGCAAAGGTCGGATCCCAGCCGATTACAGTATGGAATAATGTACCGCAAGCTTTCATAGAGGAAGCGGAATAAACCGTATAAGCGATAAGAAAAACAATCGCACAGACAATCTGCAAAGCCTTGGAATTTGCCAAAAAGCGGTTTGTCAGATATTGCGGGATCGTGATAGAGTCTTTGGCAATGATCGAAAACTGCCGCAACCGTGGCGCTTCGTAAATCCAAGATAAGGAATAGCCGATGGCTAACCCGACTGCGATCCAGACCTGACCGAGGCCAAGGGCATAAATCGAAGTCGGCAGCCCCATGAGAACCCAGGCGCTCATATCGGAGGCTCCGGCTGAGAGTGCGGCTACCCATGGCCCCATCTGGCGCTCCCCAAGAAAATAGGTCTTTTCGCCG
>CALCTX010000199.1 GCA_937907035.1 uncultured Selenomonadales bacterium | reverse complement strand
TCTGTAACGCCGATCGCCATCGCAGCTGAGGCGTGCAAGACAGATACCTTTGTTCCGGTAGCAGAAGCTATGGACAAGGCAGCCAAAGAAATCGGTATCAATTTCATTGGCGGTTTTTCCGCTTTAGTTGAAAAGGGTTATACACCGGGCGACCGTACTCTTATCAAATCAATCCCGCAGGCACTGGCTACGACAGATATCGTTTGTTCGTCAGTAAATCTCGGCTCGACAAAAGCCGGCATCAATATGGACTGTGTCCGTGAGATGGGTGAGGTTATCAAGCGGACCGCAGAACTCACTCGTGACAAAGAAGCACTTGGCTGTGCAAAGCTCGTTGTATTTTCCAATGCGCCGGGAGATAATCCGTTTATGGCGGGGGCATTCCATGGTGTCAGCGAGGCCGATAAAGTTGTCAGCGTCGGTGTCAGCGGACCGGGCGTTGTCAAGCACGCACTTGAAGAATTGAAGGGTGCAGATTTCTCAGCCATTGCAGAGCAGATAAAACGTACAGCATTCAAGATCACCCGTGTCGGTCAGCTCGTTGCCCGTGAGGCATCACAGCGGCTTGGTGTTCCGTTTGGAATTATTGACTTGTCATTGGCGCCGACTCCGGCTGTCGGTGACTCGGTTGCTCATATCATTGAAGAAATGGGTATCGAGAGCTGTGGCGCACCGGGAACAACAGCGGCGTTGGCACTTCTTAACGATGCTGTCAAAAAAGGCGGCCTGATGGCTTCGTCACATGTCGGTGGTCTGAGCGGTGCATTCATTCCGGTCAGCGAAGATGCCGGCATGATCGATGCAGTTTCCTGCGGCAGCCTCTCAATCGAGAAGCTCGAAGCTATGACCTGCGTCTGCTCGGTTGGTCTTGACATGATCGCGGTTGAAGGTGATGTTTCCGCCGCAACTATTTCCGGAATTATTGCCGATGAGGCGGCTATCGGAATGATAAACAACAAGACTACGGCAGTCCGCATTATTCCGGTTCCGGGCAAAAAGGTCGGCGATACTGTCGAGTTCGGCGGATTGCTTGGTTACTGCCCGATTGTTCCGGTCCGCAACCAGTTCAGTTCGGAGGCATTTATTGCGCGTGGCGGACGGATTCCGGCACCGGTACGCAGCCTGACAAATTGATATTGAATGAAAATGTGATGATAAAAGGAGCTATCACATTAAGCTTTAGCCCGTCATGCCGGACTTGATCCGGCATCTCGGTGTTGGTGGCGTATTCTATGGGATTCCGGGTCGAGCCCGGAATGACGAGAAGAATATCAGCTTAATGTGACAGCTCCTTTTTGTGTGCAAATTTGACGTGTCAATGTCAGAGGGTAAGAATTTTTATTAGTAATTTTATTTCTTTAGCAAGCTAAAACCGATTATGTTTTAATAAATAGTTTGTATTTGCTATTTGAAATATAAAATTATAAAATGTCTATGGTGTATGTTCAGGTGTCCGAGCAAGTGGAGTTGCCAACACCTTGCAAACAGCACGGTTGTTATGTTTTACTGAAATAAAGGTGGTAAGGATTATGGCAATTTACAGCGGCATCCAAAAGAAGAGTTTTTTGAAAAAGCTGAGCAGGCTCGTGCTGAGTGGACTTGTGTCTGCG
>CALCTX010000198.1 GCA_937907035.1 uncultured Selenomonadales bacterium | reverse complement strand
GAATTTATCATAGCCGATATCATGCAGGTGCATGTTGATGCGGCACAGGTTATAGGTGGTGATGTTGATCTCCTGCCCGAAGAAGCCGTTGCGAACAGCGTCACGGCCAAGAATTTTTTCCGCTTTCAGCAAGGTGTAAAAAACAAGATATGATGATATAATTAGGTAATTAACATAGATTTATTGCATATTATTTTACTGTGATCCGGGAGGATTTCATGAAAAAGACCTATAAAATCGGTGGTATGAGCTGTGCAGCCTGTTCAGCCCGTGTCGAACGGTTCGTAAAAAAAATACCCGGGATAAATTCAGCTGCCGTAAATTTGCCGCTCGAAACTCTTACAGTTGATTATAATGTCGCGTCTGTAAATGATGATACTATAGAAACAGCTGTCACAAAAGCCGGATACAAAATTATCAAAAACTCTGCAGCGATTATTTCTCCGGAAGAACATATCTCCCAGCTGAGAAAGCGCCTGGCCTTATCATTGCTTTTGCTTTTCCCCTTGTTATTAATAACTATGGTACCGATGCTGTTTTCTGATATTCTTTCCCCTGCCATAGATCCGCAAAATTTCCCTGTGGGAGCCGCTCTCATAGAATTTATCCTTACGATTCCGATCATCATTTTAGGACGAGATATTTATAAAACCGGATTGCAAAATATGATCAACCTTTCGCCCAATATGGACTCTCTAATTGCCATCGGAACATTATCAGCCCTTCTTTACAGTATTTTCTCTCTGATAATGCTCTTATTGGGAAATATCGAATATTTCCATCAGTTGTACTTTGAATCAGCCGCAACGATCTTAACCCTGATCACCTTTGGAAAATATTTGGAAGCCCGTGCCAAGCAAAAAGCTTCTGATGCTGTTCATTCACTTTTATTACTCACCCCCAGAACAGCTCACTTAGAAATAAATGGTCAGGAAACCGAAGTAACTGTCGATGATATCAAACCAGATGATATAATAATCATCAGACCAGGTGAATCCCTTCCGGTCGACGGTTTTATTCAGGAAGGAACCGCAGTCCTTAATGAATCCATGTTAACCGGTGAATCATTACCGGTAACAAAAGAAAAAGATGCCCCTGTGTTTGCCGGAACTATCAATACTACAGGATATTTCAAATACAAAACAAGTCGGTCAGCAGCTGAATCAACCGTCATGCAAATAGTCCGGCTGATTGAAGAAGCGCAATCTTCAAAAGCACCAATAGCCCGCTTGGCAGATACTGTTGCCGGTTACTTTGTCCCTTTTGTGATCGCAGCTTCTTGCTTTGCCGCACTTTTTTGGTTGCTCATGGGAGAATCTGCCGCATTTATTCTCACCGTCTTTGTCTCTGTAATGATAGTTGCTTGCCCTTGTTCTCTGGGGCTGGCAACTCCGACAGCGATCATGGTTGGTTCCGGAAAAGGCGCAGAGTACGGTATTCTTTTTAAACGCGGTGAAATACTGGAAGCTCTTCAAAAGGTAAATATCATCTTCTTTGATAAAACCGGTACTCTGACAACCGGCTCCCTTTCTGTTACTGATATATGGTCAGAAACGATTGCACCTGATGAACTGCTCAGTTTAGCTGCCTTTGCTGAGCAAGGCTCCGAGCATCCAATCGCTCAAGCCATCTGCAACGCAGCAACAGAAAAAGGGGTTTCACCGCAACATCCGGAAGAATTCATTTCTGTTCCCGGTTCAGGTGTCAAAGCATCTGTATTTACCGCTACCGTCCATGTTGGCCGTCTCAAATGGTTTAAAGATATAAATATTATTATTCCGAAAGCCATTGAAGAAAAAGCCTCTTTCTTTGCCAATGAAGGAAAATCTCCCATTTTTATCAGTAAAAATAACTGTTGCCTTGGTGTTATCGCATTAGCCGATACTCTTAAGCCTGAGACGGTTTCGGTAATAAAAGAATTGCATACCTTAGGAATAAATACTGTTATGTTAACCGGAGACAACAAACAAACAGCAAAAAAAATAGCTGCTTCAGCCGGAATAAAACAATATCACGCAGAAATGCTTCCAGCCGAAAAAGCTGCCGAAATCCAACTTGCTCAAAGAAACGGATTATTTACTGCTATGGCCGGAGACGGAATAAATGATGCCCCGGCACTGACAGTTTCTGACATCGGAATAGCAATCGGATCCGGAACTGATATTGCCATTGACAGTGCTGATCTTGTACTTATGCGCAGTGACCTCCGCGATATTTTACGAGCGATCCGGTTAAGTCAGCAAACGATGAAAATAATCAGGCAAAATCTTTTCTGGGCCTTTGCTTATAACACATTAGGCATTCCGGTAGCAATGGGTATCCTGCATCTTTTTGGCGGTCCAATGCTAAATCCGATGATCTGTGCCGCTGCTATGAGTTTTAGTTCTGTATCCGTTGTAACAAATGCTCTGCGGTTAAAAAATATAAAACTATGATATCTCGAAGAAAAACCGTTGCTTTTGACACTAAAAGCAACGGTTTTTGTATTAATTGCTATTTTCCGCTTCTGCATGGCATAAAGAAATAAAATTTTTTGCCGATTCAGACAAAAGCTTATTTTTATGATGAACAATGTAATTTTTGCGCAAAAAACTCTCATCATTCACTGGTCTTGATGCAACGAATCCTGATTTTACACTGTGTTGAACAAGTAATTCTGGCAAAAAAGAAATTCCAAGACCTTCATGAACACCTTGGACAATAGCATGTGTGCTGATACTTTCCATAAGCGGTGTTACTGTCATATTATGCATCGCAAAAATATGATCGATCAATATTCTGCTGACCCTTCCTTTTTCCCGCAGAAGCAGCGGGTACGAATATAAATCTGCCAAAAACAATTTTGGAGGTATCAATAGATCACTACCAGGCGGAACCAACAAAATCAAGTGATCTTCACTAAGTTCCTCCATTACCAGATTTTCACTGTCAATGAC
>CALCTX010000197.1 GCA_937907035.1 uncultured Selenomonadales bacterium | reverse complement strand
GATTCCGGGTCGGAGCCCGGAATGACGAGAAGAATATCAGCTTAATGCGACAGCCTTTTTTGTTTACAGGTTTACAAAATTTCATAAGTAAAGTCTTTCGTAGGACTATTTACTGTGATAAAATAAAGTTAGTTTTGAAAATTAACTATCGGGGTGAATAAGATGATTACCTGCGATTCAATGACAATAAATGCTTTAAGTGAAGTTCAACAGCTGCGTGAGAAGATAGCCGCTGAGGAGCAGTTATTTGAATGTATTCATACAATTTCGGCTGAACCTGACAATGAGAAAGCTATACTCCGATTGATGAGTATCCTTGTTCGTTATTACGATGCAGACCGTGGGTATATTTTCGAGGTTGACAGGGAAGCCTATATGACAAGAGAAACCTATGAATGGTTCGATGAAGAAAAAGGTTGTTCGCTTGGTCCATTGGAAGATCTTCCGTTAAATAAGCTGGACAGTTGGTGGAAAGTCCTGCAAGAGAATGATGTTTTTCAGGTAAAAGATATAAATGACAGCCCTTATGTAAATGAGATCGAACGTGAATTTTTCGGTAATCAAGGTGTCCACAGTTTTATTGTTATCGGTATTAAAGATGAAGAACGTGAAGTTGCCGGATTGATGGGGTTGGAAAACCCTAAAGCCAATTTAGAGTCTGAGCTTTTATTGCAGTCGGCGGCCGCATTTATCATGAGTCAGATTTCACTCAGAAAAGCTCATGAAAAGATCAGAAATGACAATGAGCTGCTGATCAAAAAAATATTAGAGGCCAGCGAAGCTAACAAGGCCAAAGCTGCATTTATTTCTGCTGTATGGCATGAAATCCGTACACCAATGAATGTCATTGTCGGAATGACGGATATTATTTGCCGGGATTTTCCGGATATGCCGGAAGCGATGCGCAGTTATCTGGATAATATAAAGCGTTCCGGACAGAATCTGTTAGCTATTATCAATGATATCCTTGACGTGTCAAAATTTGACAGCGGAAAGATGGATATAGTAGCAGAGGAATATGATACAGTGCCGTTCTTTGAGGATATGGCACTGATGTTTATGAGCCGTATAGGGAAAAAACCTGTTGACCTGATATTTGATATAGATCCAAAGCTGCCACGCCGTTTGTTCGGTGATACGGTAAGGCTCAGACAGATCATTGTAAATTTGATGAATAATGCTATCAAGTTTACGGATTCCGGTTTTGTACTTCTTTCTGTCAAGATCAAGAATAAAGACGCGGAGACCGGCGATATTGTTTTGTCAATTGAGGTAAAGGATTCGGGTATCGGTATTCGTAAAGAAGATATTGGTAAGTTGTTTAAGGAGTTTTCGCAAGTTGACAGTGTTGAGAATCATCATAAAGAGGGAACCGGTTTGGGATTAGCGCTGTCCCGCCGCCTGGCAATAGCTATGGGCGGCGTTATTACACT
>CALCTX010000196.1 GCA_937907035.1 uncultured Selenomonadales bacterium | reverse complement strand
GTCAGTATCATCAATCACCATATTCTTCCCGTTTTCATCAAGCACTGCAATATCTAACGGCTCATTTTCCCAAAACTCTTTCAGCTCATATTCGCTGTCGAATGCAAACACAAATGCTCCGAAAATCTGCCGGACATCGCCGGTAGCGTTCACTACATCACCAAGCCACATTCTTTCTTCATAGGCAACAAAGTATTTGCTGTTGCATATTTTATCAAAACCAATTACCTCACAGATTTTTCCTGGGTTTACCGTGATATGCCATATTACCATTATTTTATGGCCAAACTCATACAGATGTTGCTCTGTATCAAACTCCATCACTCCGGTTAAAGCAAACTTTATCAATATTTGCGGAACAGAAATACTATGTACCTTTTCAATAAAGCTGGCAGACCTACCTCCGCCACAGCGCAAAGATGCATCATAAAATTTGAATTTCCCGTTCTCTTTTTTCCCTTGCAGTGTACAAACACCGTTTACAATTCCGGCATATCGGATCATCTTTTCAATCTGCTGCTTAACCATTTCCTTATAAAAACCGACACTCCGTTCCGATATCGTTATCAGCTTATACACCCTGCCGAGTCCTGTTTCATCAGCCCCATAATACATGTCCTGGATAAGATATTCACAAAACCGCCCGTTTTTTATCAGTCCTTCGATTGTCATTTCCTTTTTTGTTGGCAGATATTCTTCAATGATCATTTGACGGCATGAAGAATTATCCTTTGCAAAAGTGATCGCTTGCCGGGTTTCATCATAACCATAACAAACACTCTGTCCCTTTGAGCCCCGGCTGTCAACCGGTTTGACGATTATCGGATAAGCATCAAAGTCCTCTGTTATATCACTTTCCTGATAGCTTCGCGGCATATCTGCACCACACGCTTTGCACATTTCCGCGAATTTGTCCTTCCGGACAAAAAGCTCATATTGTCTCTCCGTTGCCAGACAAGGATACCCCATCCGTTTGCAAATTTCTATATACGGCCCATAAGGCGCATGATAATAGCCAACGACCGCACCGTCAATCTTTTCAGTCTCACATAATTCAACTATCGCCTCAATATCATAGATATCAATATCATAGTATTTATCAGCAATGAGTTTGGCCGGGGAATGAACGACATCGTCCGGATCAATAACATAGGTAATGACCCCCATTTTTTTAGCCGCTTCTGCTAATTGCTTGTGCAAAAAGCCCCCGCCCAATATCAAAACCTTTTTCCCCGCTAATGTTTCTGCCGGCATTATACCACTCCTCAAATTTGAGAAATTCTGCTTTTCATCTGAAACAACACTTTCAACTATTCAGTAAGATATACCTTGAAATTCTTGCCTTCTATCAACCGCGGATACCGGCTCCGCAAAGCACCTTCGTGATAATACAGTCCGTCCTGCGGGGTTACCAGCAATGCCTTTACCTTTTGTACATCGACAATATAGTCCGTCTCCTCCGCTGTCGGATTTCCGGCAAAAAAGCTCGTTACAGTCTGACGCAATCTCTGTAAGCGGTCTGCTCCCAAACGGGCCCCGCTGGTTATGGCATAAGCATGGTCACCCATTGGCGAATAGCGTTTGGCATAATACGAAAAATGCAAATTAGGAACGGCACCAAATCCCGGATGGATCATTGCGTAAGCATTGGGATTGGACAATACCAGATCATTCTTCCCCGTATTATCCTGTACGACCTTCCACCCCTTTATCACATCGGCATATTCCTGATGCAATTTATGCTTGAAATCTCTCTCAAAGTATAACTGGTTAAGTGTCCAGTCCATAAAATAAAGATTTGCCGCCAAAACTGCCACAACCGGCAGACAGGCTGCTATCAGAGTTTTCTCCCTTAACCAGGCACATATTTTATACAAACCGATTGCGCTAAACGAAAACAGCAGGTAAAACGATACCATAGGCATCCGCCAGCCAAAATCATTGGAATAAAGCGTGCTGTGCAGAACAAAGCTTACTGCCAGCGTAAAAAATACATAATATTTGCAAAGCCGGACAAATTGTGTCTGCGGCATAACCCGGGGCAAAAGGCAGCTGATAAAGCCTATCGTATAGCCCAACCCTATCCTTAGCGGCAACAAAACAAAATAGGTCATTCCTATCAGCAGTAAAACATTCATTTGTTTTACTTCATCCGTAAAGCTCGGCATCAGGCCGAACCCGAGCCCCGTCGCACCTTCGGTAGAGGACTGCGTAAGATATAGCATATATACAGAGGTAAAAGCTATGGCCACAAAAACCGCCAGAGCGCAAAACGATTTGTTTTCCAGCAGCTTGCGGCGAAGCGTCCGGTCAAAAATACTCATCCCCAGTAATGTTATTGCAAAAAAAAGCCCCGCAAATCCGCCGGCATAAGCCGAGCAATAGGTTGAGGCAGAGGTTATTGCCCCAACCAGTA
>CALCTX010000195.1 GCA_937907035.1 uncultured Selenomonadales bacterium | reverse complement strand
GCACTGTTGGCCGGCTGGATTATCTATAAACGGGAAAATTTGTTTTTCCTTTGGGACAGATATTATCTTGTCTTTATCGGGCTGACGGTTATTTTTTCGGTATTTATTATTTGGGGGTGCCAGAATCCAATAATAGATGGCGGGATATATTTTCATTCGTCGGCCTATGATCATTCTCGCATAGCAGTTGTTGATTCGATAGTCAGAAACGGATTTCCGCTTTATACACCATGGGTAACAGATAATGGCAATTTTATTCCGCTTGCATATCATTTTGGAATTCATACGTTGATGGCGCAGTGCGTGGCAGCGTTTACTCTGGACAGTTTGCTGGCAGCATCTTCAGTTGCCGGATTGATCTGTATGATCAGTATTTTTGCTATGGGAGCAACAACAATAAAGCTCTTGAACCGGAAAGCCGGATTGTTATTTCTTATATTGCTCTGCCTGGCAGATGGCTGGGAAAAGAGTCCCTGGCTGGATATTGAAGAAATGTTTGTAACAGTTCCGATAAATTTTGGCTTCTGGGCATTTATGGTTAATGCTTTTTGGACTCAGCAGCATCTTGCAGGCGGAGCAATGGTATTGACTGTTATTATTTTTGCGTATGATAAGTTAAATTTGACTGACAGCTCAGAGATGGTAAAATCAGCGTTGCTGACCGGAGTAATAATTGCGGCATCGGCATATTCTTCGGTTTACGCCGGCGGGATTGCTGCGGGACTGTTGGCGGTAACGGTATTCGGAATGAGTATCTTTGACAAAGATTTTCGTGGCAAGATCATAAACAATAAGTCGTTTTTCGGATTGGCAGTCTTTTGCGCAGGTCTGTTTGTGTCGGTATATCTGGCGTATATTTTGCAGTATTTAAACAAAGAGGTGGCAGGGATCGGATTCGGTCTGATGCCGAGGTTTACGGATGCGGCAAAACAAATGAATGTTTTACTGCTGGCGGGAGTAACATATTTTGTTTTACTGCCGCTAAGGATAGGGATAGGCTATACTTTAGGGTTTATCAGTTGCCTGATACCACGATTTTTACCTGAGACACAGTTTGTCAATTTTTGTAAATACTATGTATTTCTGGTGCTGGCGATAATTTTTGTTTTTCACAGCAATATTTATTCCAATGATTTTGGCTGGCGGATGCCGACGGCGGCTTTTTATTTAATTATTTCCTTCGGTACGGTTTGTTTATATAAGCTATATACATGGGTTAAGGTGAGGAATAAAACAGCAGCTTGTCTGCTGATCGTGGCAGTCATGGTGACAAATATTTATTTTATAGACGATGTATATGATGAGGTATGTTGGGAGAAAGATTTCAAGCATGAATTGCACAAAGAATATGCTGATGTAATAAAGGGGTGGAAGGTAGTACAGGAGCATACGGACAAAAATGATCTTGTACTTTGTAATCCCAATGCTTACAGAGCAATACATTTACAGTTTGGAGATGTTGTTTCTAATTATCATTTTTCATATTATGCCAAGCGGTATTCACCAATGGGGGACTATGTCTATGCAAAAACATCTGCGGGGGCAGTTCTGAGTGTGGAACAGGTGATAAAGCTGCATCAGAAGGTAACGAGCTTTTTTGCCGGAAGTCCGACAACGGAGGAAACAGATTATATTGCCGATATGCAGAAAGTAAAGGCACTGCTGGTAACCCCGCAGGACGGGCTTTATTATCATGAAGGTGCACTGCGGAGCCGGTATCCGCGATTGATAGAGGGCAAGAATTTCAAGGTATATCTTACTAAATAAAAAGAAGTATTGCAGAAAAGGAGATGCTGTATATGCAGCGGAAAGCAGAGAAAAAGACAGTTGTTTTTTTGACTGGTATAAGTATCTTGCTTGCAGTAGTAGTATTCATCGGTACGGGAAGTATGGCTGAAGCGCAAATGTATTCGCAGCCGGTAAAAGCCGCGGACTATTTCTATGAGATGACTTTTGATGATTATCGGGAAGATACAAAATTAGAAACCTTGCAATTGTATAATTACAGCGGCTGTTCGATCGTGCGCAATGGCGATTTTATTGGGCGTAATTTCGATTTTTGGTTTAATGAGAATCCGGTTTTTTTAGTTCGTGTCAAGGCAAAAGAGGGAAGACATGCGTCGGTCGGTATGGCAATTCATTTTGGAATGGTGGAGGAAAAGCTACTGGCGGGGGATTATGCTGAGAAATTAGAGTTGCTTCCTAATATGACAGTTGACGGAATAAATGATGCCGGAGTTTTCTGCGGCGAGAATATTGCTCCGAAGTTTGATACAGCAGAGGTAACCGGGACTGATCCGGAGGGCAGGAGCCTGCATATGTTTTTTGTGCCGCGGTTTGTGTTAGATAATGCCTCATCGGCAGATGAAGCAGTGCAGCTCTTAAAGACACAAAATCTGTATGGCAGTTTTTGTGGGTATGCCTATGCCCATTATATGATTGCTGATAAAGATAAGACATACATTGTTGAAATTATAGACAATAAGGTAAGAGCCGTTGAGAAAAAAGGAAATGAGCAGGTCATGACCAATTTCTATTGTAATTTGCCCAAATATCCGGAACACCCGGCCGGCTTAGAACGCTATGAGATTTTGCAGGCCGCTTACGATATGGGAAATACGTTTGATGGTATGTTTGCCTTGCTGCAAAAAGTGAAGTCTTCCAATGAGTATGATTTGACAGTGCATCCCCGTTGGTATTCCGAAACTTGGCTGTCATTGGCAAAGATAAATGAACCGGGATTTTATGCGGCTTATCAGGAAACTTACAGAAAAAATAGTCATGATTATTGGGAAGCCCGTAAGAATGACCGTCGTGATGAAGCACAAACGAGATTTTGGTCACAGACCATTCATAATTCCACTTATGATCTGGCAAAAAAGATGCTCCGGGTTGCAGTGCAGGAAAATTATGACCGGACATTTGATTATTATTTAGATGAAAAGTAAGCGTTAATGATAAAGTATAATTAATGGAAGGGAATAAAGAAGCCTTTGATACAAAGGAGGGATGAGTGTGAATGAGCTGATATTGGCAATAGCATTGGAAATAATGGAATTAGTATTTTGCTTTGCTTTGGGTATGGCTGTTTTGCCATGCTCGTTTTTGGAGCAGGAGGACCGAAGGCGTGAGGTTTATTTTCTTTTGGCACCGGTGACAGGCTTTTCGGTATGGTTACTGGCTATCAACTTTTTCAGCCTGACCATTCAGTTCAATCTGGAGATGTCATTGGCAGTTTTTGCTATATTGATCGGTTGGATCATCTATAAA
>CALCTX010000194.1 GCA_937907035.1 uncultured Selenomonadales bacterium | reverse complement strand
GATGCGGTTTGATAAGCCGGTAGCTATTTCGGCAGTTCGTGATGTCATGCATGAATACAAGCTTGATAACAGCCAGATCCAATTGTCCGGCGAATCCAGCTCGGCTGTTGAAGCACGCGATGTAATGATCAGAACGGTAGATCTCGAAGAGAATGAGCGCAAGACGATAATGGCTTCCCTTAAAGAAAAGCTTGGCAATTATACAGTTTTGCGTGAGGAAAAAGTGGGCGGCGTTATCGGTAAGGAATTGATCACCGATGCATTGTGGGCGACTGTACTTTCCTGGATCACTATCGTTGCTTATGTTTCATTCCGGTTTGAGTTCAAATTCGGTCTGGCAGCAGTGCTGGCGTTGATACATGATGTACTGATCGTTTTATCGGCCTTTGCTATTTTCCAGAAACAGCTTGATTCTTCTTTTGTAGCTGCTTTGTTGACGATTGTCGGTTATTCTATCAATGATACGATCGTAATTTTTGACCGTATCAGAGAAAATCTGCGGATGCATTTCCGCCGTGGCGGTGATGTTGGTGAATTGGCCAACCGCAGTATTTATCAGACATTGACACGTTCGTTATATACATCGTTTACGACATTGTTTACGACCTTTGCGTTGTATTATTTTGGCGGCGAGACTACAAAAGACTTTGCGTTTGCCCTTTTGGTAGGTTTCGTTGCCGGTTCTTATTCGTCAATATTCATTGCCAGTCCGTTGTGGGTAACTTTGCGTCATTACGGGGATAAGAAACGTCTCGCTGCGGCAAAGTAAACATGGTGTTTTTCAGCACAGGCAATATGTCTGTGCTGTTTCCTTTGATGTTGGATGGTGAAAAATGCAAAAGAAATGGACTGTATTAGACAATAATATAGAGTTGGCTGAACAGTTGGCTGCCGATGCGAAAATTTCCAGGCAGCTGGCAAATATCCTTATTCATCGTGGAATTACAGATGCGAAAACAGCAGCAGCTTTTTTGCATCCGGAGTCAGAACAGGAATTTTATGATCCGTTTCTTATGAAGGATATGGATATTGCGGTCAAGCGTATCATCAAAGCCATTTTGGGTGAGGAAAAGATCATAATTTATGGTGATTATGATGTTGATGGTATTACAGCGGTTTCGGTATTGTATCGTTGCCTGAAGAAATTGAAAGCCAATGTCGAATATTATATACCGGATCGTCAGGAAGAAGGCTATGGCTTTAATTCCAAAGCATTGCAGTCTATTTGTGAACAGGGAGTTTCTTTGTTGATTTCGGTCGATTGCGGAATTTCTGCTAATGAGACAGTTGCGGAATTTAAGGATAAGCTGTCTGTCATCATTACAGATCATCATATTCCGTCGGA
>CALCTX010000193.1 GCA_937907035.1 uncultured Selenomonadales bacterium | reverse complement strand
CCAACCGGAGAATATCAAAAAAGCATTAGCAAAAAACAAACGCAGTATGTTGATCTTCCGTCGTTATGAACAAAGCGGTACCTTGCATTATTGCCGGATGAAGCTGGCTAAGATTGATGATATCGATCGGGAACCGACGGCGGTAGCGATCGGGTTTTCTCACGAAAATGATGAGATCATTGGCCGGTTTGTTGGCGAAAAATTGATCGAGGAATATATTGCGGTTTACTATATCGATTTGCAGTCGAATGTTATCAGGGCTTTGCGCGATGCCGGGGTTACGGTTCTCGGTTCGTTTTCTGAAGCAAAATACAGTGATATGATGGAAACTTTTGCTGAACATGTAGGACAGAATAAAGAAAAATTGCTGTCTTTGGCGGAGCCGGATAATTTACGTGAATTTTTGGGGGCAGAGCCATTTCGGGAGCTTATTTATGAGCTTAAGGGAGCGGAAAATCCCTGGCGGCGCAGCGTTTGGACAGTTATGGAACGTGATGTTGATGGAGCACCGTTGATGGTATTGGTAACCTTCCGGATATTGGACCGGGGGGCGGCTGAAGAACGGCGGATCGAGTCGCATATTCAAAAAACACTCAGTGATGAGTATTGTAATTATTATTGTGTCGATCTGGATACGGGAAGGATTGTTTCATGTCTGCAGGATGAAATGGCTGATGCTTGTTATGGTCAGGCAATTTTGTTGGGGGCAACTTATCAGGAGATTGCTGCCAACTATGTAGCAACTTATGTTGAAGCTGTTGATAAGGACAGGATCGAAGAGGTTTGCCGGTTGGATAATTTGGAGGATAAATTTGCGGAAAGCGATGATTTTTCGTTTATTTTTCTGACCAATTTTACCGGGAAGACAACTTATCGCCGGATGCGTTTTTCAATGGTAAGATCTATTACGGATAAAAGATATTTTGTCTGGGCTTTTGCCGATGTTGATAAACGGGTCCGCAGCAATTTGGAGTATAATAAAGCCTTGACGGCTAATAAAGCGAAGAGTACCTTCCTGTTTAATATGTCACATGATATACGGACACCGATGAATGCGATCATCGGTTTTAATCAGATGGCTTTGAAACATCTTGATGATCGGATCAAGGTCGAGGATTGTTTAAAAAAGGTTGCAGCAGCCAGTGATCATTTGTTGCAGCTTATCAATGATGTTCTTGATATGGCACGGATCGAATCCGGCAAGGTTACGATCGAGGAAAAGGAAACGTCAATATTGATGTATGCGGATAATGTGGTTTCAATGATCAAAAACTCGGCTGAGATGCGGGGAATTGTGTTCCGGTACCAATATCGCAATATTGTCAATGATGAGGTTTATGCTGACAGTTTGCATGTCAATCAGATAATTATCAACTTGCTTTCCAATGCGGTCAAGTATACAAAGCCGGGAGGAAGAGTAGATTATACAGTTGAGCAGATCACGTCTTTGCAGCCGGATCATGCCACCTACCGGTTTATCGTTGAAGATACCGGTATGGGGATGAGTGAAGATTTTCTGCAGCATATTTTTGAGGATTTTTCCCGGGAACGCAATTCTACGGTCAGCGGTATCCAGGGAACCGGTCTTGGGATGTCGATCGTAAAGAAGTTGATTGATCTGATGCATGGAACTATTGATATTAAGAGTGAAGTAGGCAAGGGAACACGGATAGAGGTTACACTGAGTTTCCGTTTAGCCGGGGGAACAAAGAAGGTTCACGATCAGACTCGGAATGAAATGGAACAAATGAATTTAGCAGGACTGAAAGTGCTGCTGGTTGAAGATAATGAAATGAACAGGGAAATTGCCCGGGAACTTTTGGTCGAACAGGGAATCGTTGTTGATGAAGCAGATGATGGTACTGTAGCGGTTGCCAAGGTTAAGAAATCTAAACCGGGACAGTATGATCTTATTCTTATGGATATTCAGATGCCGACGATGGATGGCTATCAGGCGACACAAGCTATCCGAAAGCTTCGCAATAAACAATTGGCTAATATTCCGATCATAGCGATGACAGCCAATGTTTTTGAAGAGGATAAGAAAAAAGGAGCAGAAGTCGGGATGAACGGACATCTTGGCAAACCGATAGATGTACCGCAGCTTTTGAAATTATTGCAGACGTTCAAAGAATAATGGTATAATTATCTATTATCATGTGAGAAGAGGATTGGATGTTATGGCAAAGTTGCATACAAGTTTTATTGGCCCGCCGACATCGGTTTCAAAACTTGATCAGGATCTGGATCGCTATATTTCTGATTCAAGTAATGAAAATTATGATGAATTGTTAAAAACGGAAGATACCTGGCCTGTTTTCTATAATCTTACGGATTTGCGGGCGGCATTGCTTTCCTGGTATGATATTGCTCCCAATGCTGAGGTAATGGCAATGGGGGCCGGTATCGGTTCTCTTACCGGATTGTTATGTGAAAAAGCCGGGCGGGTAGCGGTCGTTGAACAGTCTATGTTCCGGGCCCGGACGATTGCCAAGAGGTATAATGAGACAGAAAATCTTGATATATATGTCGGAGAGTTAACTGATCTGCATATTGTTAAAAAATTTGATCTGATCATTGCGATCGATATTTTGCCACGTATTGCTGACGGCAGTCAGAGTCCGGTACCTTATATCAAGTATCTGGAAGAATTGCGCAGCTATCTGACATTGGATGGCAAAATATTGTTGGCGATGGACAACCGGTTCGGATTGAAATATTTTTGCGGGGCGCGCAATCCGTATACGGAAGAGCCGTTTGGCGAATTGAGCGGAGCGCAGCCAATCGGTCATCTTTTTTCGCGGGAAGAGATTTCCTTTATTGTCAAGGAGGCCGGCTTCCCATATGTGAAGTTTTATTATCCGTTGCCGGATTTTCGTTTGCCGACCGTTGTTTATACGGATAACATTTTGCCGGGAAATGATATCGGGGATAAATTTTTTCCGTATGATCATGCTTCCGATACGCGGGTGTTGCAGGAAAGTGAGCTTTATTTGGATATTATTGATAATGGCGCATTTCCTTTTATGGCCAATTCATTTTTGATCGAATGCAGCCGGGAAGATAATCTTTGTACTGTGGATCAGGCAACGATCGCATCAGACCGGGGACGCAAAGAGAGTGTAGTTACCAGTATCAGTGCGGAAACGGGAACGGTTATCAAACAGCCGGTATTTAAAGCCGCTAAGGACACGTTGGCACTTCAGGCTGGTTATTTGGATACTTTGCGGGAACGCGGGCTGGATGTTATTGATGCGAAATTAGATAATGGGAAATTACAGATGCCGTACTATCCTGAGGCACAAAAGCTTTCGGCCTGGTTTGCCCAGACTTTGCCAAAGGACAAGGATCGGGTGCTGTCGGTGTTTGATCGCTTATGGGCAGCGATTTTACAGTCATCGCCTCCGGCACCGGATAAGGATAATGTTTTGTTGAAAAAGCTGGGATCGAGCTTTGATTGGGGCGTTATCTTAAAGCGGGCGTATGTTGGTATGGTTCCGTCGAATATCCTGTATATGGATTCCCGTTTGGTGTTTTTAAATCAGGAATATGTGCGGACGAATTATCCGGCTAAGTATCCAATGTTCCGGGCTGTTTATTACAGTTATTCGGATTTGGAAAATGTCGTTTCGCTTGAAGAACTTAAGACGCGTTATGGGCTGGATTCGGTTTGGACATTGTTTATGGCAGAGGAGCAGGAATTTATTGCTTCGATCAGGCATTATGATGTTTATCATCAGTTGTATGCCTGGGGAAATATGGACGATAACCGGATGGTAAAGAATCGGCAGATATTGAAGATTATAGGCAATGAATAACAGGTGAAAAAATGCTGGAACTTAAAGATGTTTCTTTTTCTGTTAATGAGGAAAAAGGAACGAAAACAATATTAAATAAGATAAATCTCATCATTCCGGATGAAAAGTTTATTGTTATTACCGGGCCGAATGGCGGCGGCAAGTCCACGTTGGCGAAAATAATTATGGGTATTGAGAAGCCGACTGCCGGAAAGATCATTTTTGATGGTGAGGATATTACGGATTGGGACATCACTAAACGTGCTCAGGCAGGGATAAGTTTTGCGTTCCAACAACCGGTACGTTTCAAGGGGATCACAGTTCAGGATTTGATCCGTATTGCCGCCGGGGATTCTTCGCTCAGCACTAAAGGCGCCTGCCATTATTTGGCTGAGGTTGGTTTGTGTGCGGCTGATTATGTGGGACGTGAGATTGATTCGTCTCTTTCCGGCGGCGAACTGAAACGGATCGAGATCGCTTCGCTGTTAGCAAGGAAAGAAACCCGCCTGGCGGTGTTTGATGAACCGGAAGCGGGTATTGATCTGTGGAGTTTTCATAAACTTATCAAGGTTTTTGAAAAACTGCACCGGGGAGAAAAATCTATCTTGATCATTTCGCATCAGGAACGGATCTTAAATATCGCTGATGAGATCGTACTGATCGCCAATGGGGAGATCAAACGCCGGGGGAAAAAGGCTGATATATTGCCGGAACTGTTATCTTGTACCGGCGGGTGTAATTTTTATAACGAGGAGGATGAGGCATGATGGATGATATCCGGAAGAATCTGCTTTTGGAGATTGCCGGATTGCATGGCATCCCCGAAGGCGCATATAATATCCGCTCTGACAGCAAGAGTATCGGGCGTGCTTCAACAGCCAATATTGAGATCGTACCTAAGACGGATAAGGACGGTATAGATATAATTATCAAGCCTGGAACCAAAAATGAAGCGGTACATATTCCGGTGATTATTGCCAAGGCCGGGGTCAAAGAAAATGTTTACAATGACTTTTTCGTCGGCGAAGCGGCAGATGTAACTATTGTTGCCGGCTGCGGGATTCATTGCGGTGGTGATGATGGGGCTGAACATGACGGGATACATTCTTTTCATTTGGCAAAAGGGGCAAGGGTAAAATATGTTGAGCGCCATTATGGCGAAGGCGACGGAAAAGGAACGAGGATAATGAATCCGACTACAGTCGTCGATCTGGGTGAAGATGCATTTTTGGAAATGGAAACGACTCAGATAAAAGGCATCGATTCAACGAAGCGGATAACTACCGCAACTTTGGCAAAAGGTGCGACATTTATTGTGCGGGAGAAGATAATGACGCATGGTACCCAGCTGGCGGAAACGGATTTTTCGGTCGAACTTAATGGTGAAGGGGCCAGCTCAAATGTGATCTCGCGTTCGGTGGCCCGTGATGAGTCGAGACAGCTGTTTAAAGCCAGAATAGATGGCAATTCCCGCTGCCATGGTCATTCGGAGTGCGATGCGATCATCATGGATGATGCAAAGATCTCGGCAATTCCGGAGATCCATGCTAATCATTTGGAAGCTGATCTTGTCCATGAGGCGGCTATTGGTAAGATAGCCGGTGAACAGCTTATCAAACTGATGACGCTCGGTCTGACGGAGAAAGAAGCCGAAAATCAGATAATCAGCGGTTTTTTGAAATGAAAAAGAGCGGTTGCATTGATGCAATCGCTCTTTTTGTACTGCTGTTACAGTATTACTCTTCTTTTCGCAGGCTTTTCAACAGCGCTATTTCTTTTGCATAGCCGTCGTTGTCGTTTGGAGTTTCGAGAATAAATGGAAGGGTACGGAGATAGGGATGATTGATCACTTTGCTGAGCGTTTCCAAACCGATTTCGCCTTCGCCGATTTTGGCGTGCCGGTCTTTGTGGGCCAAACGTGGATTAAGACTGTCATTAAGGTGAACTGCCAATAACCGGTCAAGACCGATTATTTGATCGAATTCGGTCAGAACGTCATCGAGACAGTTGATGATATCATATCCGGCATCCCATACATGACAGGTGTCAAAGCAGATGCCGACATTTTTGTCGTGTTTGATAAGGTTCAGAATGGCCCGGAGTTCCTGAAAGGTTTTGCCGATTTCCGAGCCTTTGCCGGCCATCGTTTCCAAGAGGACGATAGTCGACTGGCGAGGTTTTAAGACGGAGTTTAAGGTAGCGGCAGTCAATTCAATTCCGATATCTTCGCCTTGTCCGACATGACTGCCCGGATGAAGATTGTAGTAGTTTCCGGGAATCTTTTCCATACGGTACAGATCGTCAGCGAGAATTTCTTTGGCAAAATTGCGGATCCCTTCCCTGGCAGCACAAGGATTCATTGTATAGGGAGCATGTGCGACCAGCTT
>CALCTX010000192.1 GCA_937907035.1 uncultured Selenomonadales bacterium | reverse complement strand
GCAGATTCGATCCCTATTCTCTGGATGATTTGAAGAAACTGCATGGCGTCATGACCTATCTGATCGTGCAGGAATCCGGCGTATTTCGGAGCCATAATGAAGGCGTATTCAACGGAGACCGCTGCATTTTTATGGCACCGCCTCCACAGTATGTCGCTGATCAGATGGAAGCATTGTTTGCCTGGATGAAGACATCCAGGGAAGAAGTGCACCCGCTGATTCTATCGTCAGTTTTTCACTATGAATTCGTATTTATCCATCCATTCTCCAACGGTAACGGTCGGATGGCACGGTTATGGCAGACAGCATTACTATCTGAATGGAATCCTGTATTCCAGTATTTGCCACTGGAAAGCCGAATTCACGAGTATCAGGATGAGTATTATGAGCCGATTGCATCCTGCAATTCAGCAGGAAATTCGGATGCGTTTATTATGTTCATGCTGGATAAGATCAATTTGACGCTGGATATATTGGGAAAGCGTCAGGACGGCTATCATGAGGTAGCTATGGTCATGCAGGAAATATCATTGGCTGATATTATTAATTTGGACAAGCAAGTGTCAGGTATAACATTGGCAATGGATAATTCTGATCTTCCGGCAGATGAGACAAATCTTGCCTGGAAGGCAGCAAAATTATTTTTGACCGAGGCAGGAATAAAAGGCGGGGTTTCGATAACAATAGAAAAATTTATTCCGATTGCTGCCGGTTTAGCGGGCGGGTCTGCTGATGCAGCCGGGACACTCGTTGGATTGAATGAGTTGTTTGATGCGGGCCTGACAGTGAAGGAACTTTGCCTGTTGGGAGAGCAGATTGGTTCGGATGTACCGTTTTGTATTTGTGGCGGAACCATGTTGGCAACCGGTCGGGGCGAAGTACTGAAACGATTGCCGTCAATGCCGAAGTGTTATGTTGTGTTAGCCAAACCGAAAATTTCGGTATCGACAGCTTGGGCATACCGTACGTATGATGAACGAGGCGTGAATGTTCATCCGGATAATTCAGCAATAATTGACGCTCTGGCCAAGAATGATTTAAGGGAAATTGCGTCTCTGCTGGGGAATGTGTTGGAAGAAGTTACCAGCAGTGAGTATAAGGAAATTGTTGAATACAAAAAGATAATGCAAGAGGCAGGTGCATTGGCCTCAATGATGTCAGGCAGCGGGCCAACGGTGTTTTCACTTACGGATAACAAGGAAACGGCGGAAAGAATAGCATCGGCGATAAATAACTCGGTTGATGCAGAAACTGTTAAGATAGTAAAAATTACCGATAAGAACAGGGGGATAATGTATGGAAACGAGATTAGCTCCGATAAGACTTGATAATTATCAACCGCTCCGTGAGGTGGTATGTGAGACATTGCGTGATGCTATCCGCAAAGGGGTATTGAAACCGGGCGAACGTCTTATGGAAATACAATTAGCTGAAGAGCTTGGTGTCAGCCGGACTCCTGTCAGAGAAGCAATCCGCAAGTTGGAACTTGAGGGGTATGTTATAATGATGCCTCGAAGAGGGACTTATGTGGCAAATTTGTCGATTCGGGATGTCAATGAGGTTTTTGAGATCCGGACATCTTTGGATTCTTTGGCCAGCGGGCTGGCCGCTGAACGTATTACGGAAGAAGAACTGGAACGTATGCAGCGGTTGTTGGTTCATATTGGTGAATATATTGAAGCAAATGATATGGAAAAAATCGTTGCGGCAGATACGGAATTTCATGATATCCTTTATCAGGCAAGCCGTAATACTCGTTTAGTGGGGATTATTGTTAATTTACGGGAACAGCTTACGCGTTTCAGATCGATGTCAATGGCATTTCCGGGAAGACTGCAGGAAACATTGGCCGAGCATCGCCGGATAGTTGATGCGATTGCCCAAGGTGATGTAAAAGAAGCGCAGATAGCAGCTGAATATCACATGGAAAAATCTGAACAAACATTGCTTAAGAGTATGGAAAAGCTAAAAGCAGAGAATGAGAAGAAATAGTAAGAGCATTTGCTTAATAAATTTTTTAGAGTTACAAGACGAAAACGGAGGCAAATAATGTCAGAACTTATATCAGTTATTTTGGCAGCAGGAAAAGGGACTCGGATGAAGTCGGCGTTACCAAAAGTGTTGCATAAAGTTGGTGGTAAACCAATGGTACAACATGTTCTTGATGCGGCAAAAGAAGCAGGGACAACCCGGAATGTCATTGTTATTGGGTTTGGAGGAGAAAAAGTTAAGGAAACTATCGGCGAGCAGGCTGAGATTGTTGTTCAAGCAGAACAATTGGGAACAGGACATGCTGTCAGACAGGCTGAAGGAGTATTAAGCGGTGTTGAAGGAACGGTGCTGGTCCTTTGCGGGGATACGCCGTTATTGACGGGATCACTTCTCAAGAAGCTGTGCAAGGAGCACGAAGTATCCGGGGCAAAAGCAACAGTACTTACAGCAATCATGCCGGATGCAACAGGTTATGGCCGTATTATTCGCGATAAAGCCGGTAATGTAGCTAAGATTGTTGAACACAAAGATGCTACGGAGGAAGAACGTAAAGTTCAGGAGGTTAATTCCGGAATTTATTGCTTTGATAAGAAGGCATTGTTTGATGCACTGACAAAAGTCGGTTGTGATAATGCACAGGGAGAGTATTATCTTCCTGATGTTTTGGAAATTTTAAAAGACCAGGGAGAAAAAATCTGGGCAACAGCGGCTGATGATTACGAGGAAACACTGGGGATAAATTCCCGGGTACAGTTAGCCGGAGCAGAAAAGATATTGCGCCGCCGGAAAAATGTTGAACTCATGGATAACGGAGTTACGTTGCTCGATCCGGATAGTACTTTTGTTGATGCGGATGTTGTTATCGGGAAAGATACGGTTATTTATCCATTTACCTGGCTGGAAGGTAAGACGATTATCGGTGAAAATTGTATTATTGGGCCTTCAAGCCGTTTTAGTGATGTAAAGATAGGTAATAATGTAACAGCACAATTTACTTATGCTCATGAGTGTGAAGTCGCTGATGATGTAACGATGGGGCCATATGTGCATTTGCGTCCGGACACTAAACTTTCGGAAAAGGTGAAGATCGGTAATTTTGTTGAGGTAAAGAATTCCAATATTGGCGTTGGGTCGAAGCTGCCGCATTTGTCATATATTGGCGATTGTGATATGGGCAGCGGTGTAAATATGGGTTGCGGGACTATTACAGTAAATTATGATGGAAAGAACAAGTATCGGACCAATATCGGCGATAATGTTTTTGTCGGTTGCAATTCTAATCTTGTAGCACCGGTTTCGGTAAGTGATGGTGCATATGTAGCTGCCGGTTCGACTATTACCAAAGAAGTGCCGGAAGATAATTTGGCAGTTGGACGTGCAAGACAGAAAAATATTGCCGGGTGGCCGGATAAGCGGAAATAAACGGAACTGTATTTATTTCAAATTATTTACTGAATAAATTTTGTATTTATGGTAAAATAATAAATAAATGAATATTTAATACAAAAATATAATTGGAGGCAGTTTAAAAATGGCAGGAGATTTTAATAACCTTTGTATTTTGGCAGGCAGTGCCAATCCGGAGTTAGCCTGTGCGATTGCAGAGCATATAGGAGTCAAGCTGTGTGAGGCGCTTGTCAGTCATTTCAATAATGGGGAGACTCAGGTAATGATTGAAGAGAGCATTCGCGGTAAGGATATCTTTATTATTCAGCCGACTTCTCAGCCGGTTAATGATAATTTGATGGAACTTTTGATAATGGTTGATGCCTGCAAGCGTGCTTCCTGTAATAGTGTAACGGCAGTTGTTCCTTACTATGCTTATGCGCGTCAGGATCGTAAGACACGGGGAAGAGAACCTATTTCCGCAAAATTGGTAGCTAATCTTATGGAGGCTGCCGGTCTTGACCGTGTTGTTACGGTTGACCTTCATGCCGGTCAGATTCAGGGCTTTTTTGATATCCCGGTTGATCATTTGGCCGCAGCGCCGGTTTTAGCTGAATACTTTAAGAACGACCCTGTTTTTAAGGACGCAGTTGTTGTTTCACCGGATTTAGGCGGTGTTCAGAGAGCACGTATTTTGGCAGATCATCTCCATTTGCCGATAGCGATCATTGAAAAGCGCCGTCCGGCACCTGGTCAGGCTGAAGTTATGAATATTATCGGTAATATTGAAGGCAAGACATGCATCATGATCGATGATATTGTCGATACAGCCGGTTCGTTATGTGAAGGTGCAAAGGCTTTGGAAAGATTGGGCGCCAAAGATGTATATGCTTGCTGTTCTCATGCTATATTGAGTGATCCGGCAGTAAAGCGCATTAATGAATCAAATTTGGTCAAGTTGGTAATAACTGATACGGTTCCGCTTACACCGGAAAAACAATCTGATAAGTTAGTGGTTCTTTCATTGGCTGATGTGTTGGGCGATGTAATAAAGTGCATTCAGACCCGTCAGTCGGTAAGCCGGCTGTTCTGAAGAGAACAGGTAAAGGGAATGCTATTTTTACCGGGCAGCGGTGATTGTTCTTGACAACAGCCTTGTATTTTGTTAATATTATAGCGTTATCGGCGGGAAATTCCTGTGACGATTTGGAGTGGTACTCAAGAGGCTGAAGAGGACGGTTTGCTAAATCGTTAGGCTGGGTGACCGGTGCGAGAGTTCGAATCTCTCCCACTCCGCCATTGCAAGCAGAGGCTCGGATTTATATCCGGGCCTTTATTTATTTTTTCACAAAAAAGGATTTTTTATTTTTATGGCGAATACATAAGTAGGTTCATAATTGATATGAAAGGGTAGGGTGAGGTTTATGAAAAAGTATCAGGTTGCAGTTATTGCCGGCGATGGCATCGGTCCGGAGGTCATAAACGAAGGCATCAAGGTCTTGAATGCCGTAG
>CALCTX010000191.1 GCA_937907035.1 uncultured Selenomonadales bacterium | reverse complement strand
ATTGGATATTATTGATTCGTCAGCAAGTGCAAAAGAAGACGGAGCGGGAAATGATGAACTGAAAGGCTTTGAGGCGGAAGCAGTCCATATTGCTGATCGTATCAGGCAATTGGTAAACGGAAAACAAAACACGTTGGTTTACGATGCGAAAGACGGCGGCTATCGGCCGATACGCTGGTGGGATATTGTTATATTGCTGCGATCGCCAAAAGGAAAAGCCAATATTATCAATGATGCGTTACAGGCACAGGGGATTCCGGCTTATGCAACGGATGACGGCGGTTTTTTTGAAGAAACGGAAATAAAGGTCATTGTTTCGCTGTTAAACATCATTGACAATGTCCGACAGGATATTCCTTTGGCAGCGGTGCTTTATTCGGTGATCGGCGGTTTTTCGGCTGCAGAGCTGGCGGAAATAAGACTGAATACACCAAATGATGAGTTGTATATGGCACTGCTGAAAGCTAATGAACCGGAAGCAAAGATAACTAAAAAGATAAAGGAAAAGACAGATAAATTTTTGTCAAAACTCAGCAAGTGGCGGGATCTGGCAAAACAAAAGAGCGTACCGGAACTGATCTGGCAGCTGTACCGTGATACAGGCTATTATGAATATGTCGGCAGTATGCCGGGGGGACTGCAGCGGCAGGCTAATCTGCGGATGCTCATCTCCAGGGCAGAAGAGTATGAAAAGACAGATTTTCGGGGGCTGTTCCGTTTCTTGAGGTTTATTGAAAGAATGTATGCGGGAGAATCGGAGCTCGCTTCAGCGGCAACATTAGGGGAAAATGAGGATGTTGTCAGGATAATGAGTATCCATAAGAGCAAGGGCCTGGAATTCCCGGTAGTGATATTGGCGGATATAGACAAGAAATTTAATACGCAGGATGCGCATGATATGTTTTTGATCGACCGTCGAATGGGAATCGGTCCGTATTGCACACCGGATATTGATTTTCGTTATTCAACAGTTGCCAGACAGGCATTAGAGGCAAGAATTGTACGGGCAGCCAAAGCCGAAGAATTACGGGTTTTGTATGTTGCCTTGACCAGAGCAAAAGAAAAGTTGATACTTATCGGCAAAGAGCGGTGGCTTGATAAACAGATTGATCGCTGGTGCCGTCAATTAGGGCGGAAAGAGGAAATTTTGCCGGGGTATTCGATAAATGCGGCCAATTCCTATCTTGATTGGATCGGAATGACAGTGGCCCGTCATGTTGATGGGGGGCCGATAAGGGAACGGGCACTGTTTGCTGCTGACTATAAACCGGAAACGTGGGCTGACAGCTCTCAGTGGAAAATAAGCATTATAGCGCGGGGCGATATAACAGCAGATAAAAAGGAGGCAGAGTCAGAAGAAGGCTTTTTGCCGGCAATTCGTCAGCAACAGCTTTTGCCGGCTACTGAGGCAAAGGGATTGGTCGAAAGAATATTAAGCTGGGAATATGATTATAAAGGTCTGCAAGATGTACCGGCAAAACTTTCAATTACCGAGATCAAACATCGGTTTGGTCAGCAAGAAGATATTCCGGTTATGCTGATTAAACGTGAAGAAAACGTATTTCGGAGGCCGGAGTTTGTGCGTCGGGAGAAAATTATTTCCGGCAGTGAATATGGCACCATTATGCATACTGTTCTTCAGCACATAGATTTTCAGAGGGTAGCTTCAGATGCAGAAATAGATCGGCAATTAGTTGAAATGGTTTCGCGGGAAATAATCACACCAAAGGAAAAAGATGTGGTCGAAGTAAGCTGTTTGCAACGATTTTTTGTTTCTATGGTCGGGCAACGAATGAAAAACGCTGTAAGAGTGTGGCGGGAATTGCCGTTCAGTAAAATGCTTCCGGCCAAACGATATTTTGACATCAAGGACGAAACCGCAGAGATATTCTGTCAGGGTGTGATAGACCTTTTGATAGAAGAAAATGACGGATTAGTCCTGATCGATTACAAAACTGATAAGGAAACAGAACCGCAAAAGGTGCGGGAAAAACATACCTTGCAAATAAACCTTTATACTGAAGCGGTAGAAACGATACTTAAGAAAAAAGTAAAAGAAAAATATTTATTTATGTTGCGGGACGGTTCTTTTGTGCAGATCGAATAAGATTGTTATTTTGACGGTTTTGCGGATTTGTTATATAATTATTAAGCATGATTTATTACATTTACAGAGAAGAGGAGTGATCTTATGCAGTTGTTTAAGAATTTGTTTGGGCGGATCGTAATGGGAATTGTTGCCTGCATGGTTATCGTTTCCGGTACGGCATTTGCTGCTGAACAGGACATTGCTTATGTCAAGGAAGTATTGACCAAAAACCAGGACCTTTCCAGCGGCCAGACCTGGATGAATATTACATTGCTCAGTCCGGTTGCCAAGGCAAAGGTTGAGCTTAACAGTAAAGATATCATCAAACCGGACGTTTTTTGCAAAGGTGAAATGATAACTGATCTGTCAGCTATTTGGGGATATAAGCAGGAAATAAAGATGCCGTTCTACATGGAAAAGGTTGATGATAATCCGGTAGTTTATTGGCAGTATGATGGAAAATGGTACAAGATTTTTGATATAGCACATACGAAAAAGATGGATTCTCTTATTGAAACAGCAATGCTCTCTCAATTATCTCCGGACAGTCCGATAATCAAGTCGGCGGATATCGTGTTTGATAATAATATTCAGCGCCGGGTAAATGTCGTTCTTGATGGCAAGGCAATCGGAGCATTGTTATTGGAAATTACTGATATCATTGATCAGCAGGCAAAGTCGGCGCCTAAAGATGATAAAGCAAAAGGCGCTGAAATGGAAGCTAAAGAAGCTGCAAAATTCTTGTATTCAAGCCTTGGTGATATGCCGCTTGAATTGACGGTCGATGCGGCAACAATGCGGATCACTGCGCTTAAAGCTGATGTTTCACCGACACTTCGTAAGGTAATTGTGGCAGCTGTTGATCAGTATTATCCGGTTGCTAACGCTGATCAGAAGGAAATGTTAGATCGCCTGCTGAACAGCTGCACGTTGACAGTTGATGCTGTATATACGATGCACAATAACGTTGCTGCTGAGATGGTTGCTGTTCCGGCTGATGTAAAAGCTGCAGCACAGGATTTCCTTTCTGCAGCAAAAACGGCAGAATTACCGACGGGAATCGTAAAATGATCGCTTGCAACTGCCAGCTTTGATAATTAAAGTTGGCGCAGGAATATATGAAAACAGAAAGGGAAATGCACAAATGGAAAAAACTTTAGTACTTATCAAACCGGACGCTTTTGCTGACAAGCACACAGGCGACATCATCAAGATTTATGAGAGCAATGGACTTTCATTGTTGGCAATGAGAATGATGAAAATGACCAAGGAAGTTGCTGCAAAGCACTATGCAGAACATATTGGCCGTCCGTATTATGAAGAGCTCGAGAGCTTTATGATCTCAGCTCCGATCGTAGCTATGGTTCTCGGCGGCGACAATGCTATTGCCAAGGTTCGTGAGCTTCATGGTAAGACTGACCCGAAGGAAGCTGCACCTGGTACAGTAAGAGCTCTTTATGCACGCAGCAAAGGCGAAAATGCTGTACATGCTTCTGACAGCCCGGAGAGTGCAGCACGTGAGATCCACATTTTCTTTAACGAAACCGAAATTTTTGATTGAGGTGATTTAGATGGGCGTATATACAAAAACCGGTGATAAAGGACAGACAAGCCTCTATACTGGCCAGCGTGTAGATAAGGATTCATTGCGTGTTGAGACATATGGTATCATTGACGAAATGAATTCGGCACTCGCAATGGCCCGGGCATTTGCGAAGAATGAAGAGGTAAAAAACAGTGTTCACAAGCTGCAGAAGGATGTTTCTTTGTTGATGGCCGATCTTGCCAGCCTCGAAACAGAACCGTATATAAAAGAGCAGCAGGTAAAAGACCTTGAAAAAGCAATGGATGAAATAGAGGCAAAAGTCGGACCGATGAAATGCTTTATCGTTCCCGGAGATACTCAGGGCGGCGCAATGCTCGACATGGCGCGCACGATTGCCCGTCGTGCAGAAAGACAGATGCTTCGTCTTGCTAAAGCTGAAGAGGTTCATGAAACTGATCGTTTGTATATAAATCGCTTATCTGATTATTGTTTTATGCTGATGCGTCTGGAAGACAGCGGATTGTGATATAAGACATAAGAAAAAGGCAACGTACATGATGATGTACGTTGCCTTTTATTTTTATAGGACAGAAAAAATTAGGCGATTATATCAAGGTTACTGCCGACTCCGGTCAATGAAGAAACATCAATCGCTTCAAGCATATTTTCCATGGCAGCTGCTTCAGCGGTCATAGCCATTTTCATTACCGAAATATCCATTGCCTGCATGGTTTGCATTGTGTTCATGTTTACTGACATTGCAGCGATATCCATTGTAAGATCCATGTTTCTCACTTCCTTTAAATTTATTATAACGCGTTTTATCAGAAAAATGCAAAACATTTTTTCTAGTTTATTCTTTCTATAACATATCTTTTCACAATTATATAGACAAAGCAGCAGGAAAAAACGTTAGTTTACAGAATTATATAATGTAAATGTAAATTTAAATAATGCAGGTGTGAGGTCTTGTTGAATGTTGGAAAAATATTATGATGAGTATGCCGAGCTGATTGTGAAAACCGGGGTGAATATCCGGCCGGATCAGCTGGTGGTCATAAATGTTGGGGTGGAGAATACAGATTTTGCCAGACGGCTGGCGAAAGCGGCTTATCAGGCCGGTGCACATGATGTTACAATTGTTTGGCATGATGAGCAATTTTCTTTATTGCGGTATCAATCGGTACGGCCGGAGGTGCTGTCGGAATTCCCGGAGTGGCGGAGAATGTTGTATTTGGATAATGCGGAGGAAGGCGCGGCATTTATTTCCGTTGTATCGGAAAATCCGGAAATTTTTAATACGGTTGATCCAAAACGGCTGATGTTGGCACAGCAAGCGGCCGGAGCGGCTTTGAAGGAATACCGGGAACGAGTGATGGCCAATAAAAATTCCTGGTGCGTGGTGTCAGTGCCGTCAGCAGCCTGGGCTGAGTGTGTATTTCCGGAGCTTAGTGAAAAACGTGCTGTTCAAGCTTTGTGGAAAAAGATATTGGCCGCGGTGCGAGTAAAAGGCGATGGAAAAGCTGTGGAGCGCTGGAAGGGACATACGGAATTTCTCAGCCGGGCGGCTAAGTTTATGAATGACAGCAATTTTGCAGCGTTACATTATACAAATTCTTTGGGGACAGATCTTACGGTCAAGCTGCCGGAGGGACATATTTGGGCTGGCGGAGCGGAGTATACGCAGTCAGGAACAGAATTTGTTGCCAATATGCCAACCGAAGAGGTATATACAGTACCGCGACTGGACGGTGTCGATGGTGTGGTTTATGCATCCAAACCATTAGTATATAACGGAAATCTGATAAAGAATTTTTCGGTGCGGTTTAAAGCTGGCGAGGTTACAGATTTTGCCGCAGAAGAAGGGAGAGAGCTGCTGAGAGAGCTGCTGTCGACTGATGCCGGTTCATGCCGGTTGGGGGAAGTAGCATTGGTGCCGTATGATTCTCCGATTTCGCAGAGCGGGATTTTGTTTTATAATACGCTCTTTGATGAAAATGCTTCCTGTCATCTGGCTTTTGGCAAGGCGTATCCAACCTGTCTGGCAGGCGGGACGGAGTTATCGGCAGAAGAGTTGGAAAAGAAAGGGGTCAATGATTCACTGGTTCATGAGGATTTTATGATTGGTACAAGAGATTTGAAAATTGACGGCATTAAACAGAATGGAAAAAGGATACCTGTTTTTCGGAAAGGGAATTTTGTTTCATTTGATCAAGTTAATTAAACAATAAATAATATATATGTACACTGACAATAGAAACCTTTTTACAAAACAGCAAAATATTTCATAAAAAATCCTAAATACTTGTTGACAAAAAATATAAATACTGCAATAATAGTTACATGTTTACAACAATACGCGGCAGGCACGAAGCGTATGGGGGCTCGATAGCGAGCGTTAATCGTTTTGCAGTGTTGGAGGGATCGTTATGCGCAATGTGCTTTCAGTATTCGTACAAAACCAGCCGGGTGTGCTGGTAAGGGTTGCAAGCATGTTTTCCAGACGTGAGTTCAATATCGACAGTTTGTCTGTTGGTGTAACTCAATCGCCTGAGTATTCGAGGATTACGGTAGTGGTTCACGGAGATGAGAATCTTGTGGATCAGATGATCAAGCAGCTGGAGAAGTTGCCTGATGTCGTCGCAGTGCAGCGTTTGGACGCCGGAGCGGCTGTATTCCGGGGAATGACAATGATCAAGGTCAAGGCCGATGATTCCAATCGGCTTGATGTATTGAAGATGGCAGAGCTTTTCAGGGCACATGTCATTGATGTACAGGCAACTACTTTGATTTTTGAGATTACCGGCGACGATGAGAAAGTCACTGCGTTTACGCAGATACTTTCGCCGTATGGTATCCTTGAGGTCATAAGGACCGGCCTTATCGGTCTTGAGCGTGGCGAACATACTATTTATGAACATTGTGAGGAGAGAGAGTATTATGGCAAAAACTTATTAT
>CALCTX010000190.1 GCA_937907035.1 uncultured Selenomonadales bacterium | reverse complement strand
GAAAATTTTGTTTCCGCCTCGCAGCTTAACAGTGATTTTTCGCCTTTGTTTGTGTGATGCGTTGTTGCTCCGTGCTGGTTGCTCGTCAACGTAGCTTTACTACGTTTCGCTCGCACCAGTTCCGGTGCGCCTGGCATATGCAATGCTCTTGACGGCTTTCGTTTTGTGCTGATTGGAGTTGCGCCTCGCAGCTGAACAGTGATTTTTCGCCTTTGGTTTGTGCAGATGGTTGCTGCACTTATATAATAAAAGGCGACAGGCCCGACGTGTGGGAAATCACGTCGGGCCTGTCTATTGTGAAGGGATGTACCTGTGATTGTCTCCCTTGTTTTTCTGTTTTTATTATAACAGGGTCAATAATAAAAAGCAAGCACAATTTTCAAAAAATTCCTACTGCAATTTGGATCCGGCATGTAATAAAAATCTATTGTACTTTGTATACAGAATACTTTTGAAAATATATGTACAAATCAGGCATTTTGCTCTTTCAGAGTAGACTTTTGAAAATATATTTTATATAATGATAAACGATAATTATTTTGGCCGGCGGGCAGCCAAAACAGCCCGTGAAAAAATAAAGGAGGGTTTCCCTGTGAATTTGTCAATCAAGATCTTTATTTCCCTGATTCTCTCAGTAATCGCAGGCTTGGCAGCCGGTACAGCCGGTCTTCCGTTTATCAATGCCTGGATTGCTCCGATCGGTACCATGTTTATCAATCTTATCAAGATGATGATCGTACCGGTAGTGTTCACTTCTCTTATTGTCGGTGTTACAAGTCTTGGCGATACGAAAAAGCTTGGCCGTATCGGTATTAAGACGGTAGGTTTCTATCTCGTTACGACGGCTATTGCTATTGTTATCGGTTTCGGTATTGCCGGATTTACTCATCCGGGTGTTGGCATGGATCTGGCCGGTGCGGTTGCTCCAAAGGTTAAGCAGGCACCGTCGGTTATGCAGGTTTTAGTTAATATGATCCCGACTAATCCGCTCGGTTCAATGGTTAAAGCGGATATTTTGCCGGTTATTATCTTCTCGCTCTTTACGGGTGTCGGCATTGTTCAGGTCGGCGGCGAGAGAGGCGATATGCTCATCAAATTCTTTGATGCTGCCGCTGAGGTTTGCTACAAGATCATTGCTATGGTTATGAGCTTTGCTCCGATCGGTGTATTTTGTCTCTTGTTGCCGGTCGTTGCCAAGAACGGCCCGAAGGTGTTGTTACCGCTCTTGTCCGTTATCGCTTCGGTTGCTGTCGGTTGCGCTATTCATGCTTTGGCAGTTTATTCTTCTATCGCTACGATATTTGCCAAGATCAGCCCGATGCGTTTCTTCAAGGGGATTTCCGAGGCGATGCTTATTGCCTTCACGACTTGCTCTTCGGCTGCTTCTCTTCCGGTAAATATGAAGAATACCCAGGAAAATCTCGGTGTTTCCCGTGATGTTGCTTCCTTCGTATTGCCGCTCGGTGCAACGATCAACATGGATGGTACTGCTCTGTACATGGGCGTTTGCTCACTTTTCGTAGCTAATGTATTTGGTGTTGATCTGACAATGAATCAGATGATGATGATCGTTTTGACCGGTACACTTGCTTCTATCGGTACTGCCGGTGTTCCGGGTGCCGGCCTCATTATGTTGGCAATGGTACTTCAGTCGGTAGGTTTGCCGCTTGAGGGCTTGGCTTTGGTTGCCGGTATTGACCGCGTACTTGATATGTTCCGTACTTGCCTCAATATTACCGGTGATGCGGCAGTAGCTTGTGCGATTGATGCTTCGGAAAAGTAATTTCGCATAGAGAAATATTTGCAAATAAAAATGGATGCTGGCCGATATTTCGGCAGCATCCATTTTTTAGTGCGCCCGGTAGCACACTTAATTTTTCTTCGGTTCCGGCAGGAACAGAGTACTGAGACCGCAACAAGCGGCGATCACGATGATGAGCATCATGACCGATTCGATACCATGAATATCAGCAAACCACCCCAATGACGGTACCATGATCCCGCCGGCACTGAAGGATATGCCTAATGTTATCCCTGAAGCAAAGCCGATATTTTTAGCCAGATAGCTTTGGCCTAAGACGACAAATGAGGAATAGGTACCGTTGAAAAAGAAGCTGAACGGCAAAAGCAAGGCGTAAATCGCATAGATATTATGACTTAATATCATGGCGGTGAGGAGAGGCATCAATCCCAAACTGCCATACCGCAGTATCTTCACATAACCAAACCGGTCGGCCAGATTGCCGCCGATCAGGGTGGCGATAATTCCTGATAAGGACAGGAGAGACAGAGCACCGTTGCCGACAGCCGGGCTGGTTCCTAATACTTTGATGCAATAGAGGGGTAAAAAGCTGGCCAAACTGCTGTATACGGTAGCACGAAACAGGATGGTGACTGTCAGTCGCAAAAAGGCTGACCAATCATTGACACCGGGCGAAGTCAGATCATGAACCGGCGCGGTTGCTGTTTTATCGGTCGTATTTTCAGCTGCCAGGGCTGCTTTCATAATCCGGGGAACGAATATAAATTGCAAAATGCCCATGGTTATGCCGATTATTCCATAAAAGGCGGTTCCTTTCATACCGAAGGTTGTAAGCAGAAATACGGCCAGCAGCGGCCCCAGGCCGAATCCTCCGTTGCCGCCGACTGAGAAAATACTCATTCCGGCGGCTTTTTGTTTGCCGGAAATGATGTTGACCATTTTAGCGGCCTCCGGGTGGAAAATAGCGGCGCCGATCCCCATAAAGGTCACTAAGGCAAACAGTATCCAGTAGTTGTCCATATAGCCGGTCAGGGACATACAGACGCCGGTCATTGTCACGCCCAGGGCCATAAACCAATAACGGTTTCCTTTATCGGCCCAATAGCCAAACAATGGCTGGATTATCGAGGAGAGAAAGGATGAGGCAAACATCAGCCCGGTTATCTGTTTGTAGTCCATATTGTACTCGGTTACAAAAAACGGCAGCAAAGCGGCCAGTGAGCCGGTACTGATATCGACGCTGAGATGGGCGAAGGCAATAAAATAGAGATATTTTTTCACAATAGTCACCTGATATCGGAAGATTTTATAAGAAAATGAATATTTACAGACATTCTATCACAAAATGTACTCATTTATTTAACAATACGTTTAATTTTCAGCACGAAACAAAATTCGCTTGCTGATGGTGGGCGCTTGTTGTAAGATAAACGCAGAAACAGAAGGAAGGTGACGGCATGAAAAAATTGAGTATAATGAGTTTGTTCCTTGGCTTGATCATGTTGCCGGGATCAGTTTTGGCGGCGGAAAATCCTTCTCCGACACCAACCGTTACGGAGACAGCAAAGCCGGCAATTGAGGCAACTTCGGTACAGCAACAGCCGTATAAAGTGGCTTTGCTGGGAGTGGTTGATGTTACCGGAGCTACGGATAAAGTGGTCCGGGGCAACGTGGCCAAACAATTGAACCGGGAACTGCATGTTCCGCTTAATGGATATCTGCAAC
>CALCTX010000189.1 GCA_937907035.1 uncultured Selenomonadales bacterium | reverse complement strand
ATGATGCAATGCCCATGGCAAAGTCAAACGATCAACATTATAGTCATAGGCATATTCATCTTCCCAGGAATGGATCTTATCCCACCATTTGTCGAGTTTTGTTACCGGCTCATGCTGCATCAGAAGCTTCAGGATTGTCTTCATATCGCCGGCCAGACCTATGGCACTGGCGATATTTTTATCAATCTCTGCCGGATCAATATCAATATGGATAAATTTCGTATCAGTTGTATACTTATCCAGCGTTCCTGTCTGCCGATCCGCAAACCGGCTGCCAACGGCAATGATAAGATCAGCCGCTGCAATCGCATTATTGGCGGCTTTTTTGCCATGCATCCCGGCAAACCCTAACAGTTGCGGATGTGAATAAGGAAAGCCACCTATCCCCATTAAAGTAGTCGCCACCGGGAAATTAAATTTTTCCACAAAGGCCCGGAATTCTTTGCTGGCTCCCGCAGAAATTATTCCCCCGCCGGCAATCACGACCGGTTTTTTCGCCATTCTCATGACTTCAACCGCTTCAGCAGCACAAATAAGAAAATCCGTATCCGGCTTGCCGGTCTTTTTTTCTTCTTTGTACGTGTCCATCTTCCCGGCATCCGCAAAAAACAGATTTCGCGGAATATCTACCAAAACCGGACCTGGGCGTCCGCTCTTGGCAATATGAAACGCTTCCCGCAAAACAGGGATCAGCTTCTTGGCATCTTTGACTTTGTAATTGTGTTTGGTAATCGGCATCGTCACGCCGACTATATCCGTCTCCTGAAAAGCGTCCCGTCCCAGCAAAGTCATATCAACCTGTCCGGTAATCGCAACCAACGGAATAGAATCCATAAAGGCCGTAGCAATACCGGTAACCAGATTCGTAGCACCGGGGCCGGATGTAGCAAGACATACACCTACCTTTCCGGTAGCTCTCGCATATCCGTCGGCAGCATGAGCCGCTCCCTGTTCATGACTGGTAAGGATGTGATTAATTTCATCGCTGTGCTTGTACAGCTCATCATAAATATTAAGTATGGTACCTCCGGGATATCCGAATACGGTATCGACGCCCTGTTCCTTTAAGCATTCTATAACTATCTGCGAGCCTGTTAATTCCATAATCCTCTTTCCTCTCATACATAATTCAAAACGACATCAAAGCTTCTCCGACAATACTTGCATCTATAATGCCGCTTAACTTTTATCACTTTATCACTTTATCACAGTAAATTCAATAGTCGACTCACCGATATACATCCGTGCGTCGACTATTTTTCAATAATTTCATAACTATTTATATATATTGTCAATATTATCCTGTATTATATCAATACTTTGTCAATATCAATATCCGTCGTTTATAGCCTCCGTAACTGCACCTTCTATCCATCTGTATGAAGCTTGTCCTTCAATTTTATCAACAATCTGTCCGTATTTATTTAATACAAAAGTTAAAGCAAAGGATAAATTTTGTGTTAATGCAACTTGGTTGCGAGGTAATCAAGATAATAAAACTAATAAACCAAAATGGGATTGGACTACATTATTTGGAAATTCAAATGCTGCAAAAATACCTGTATTAATAGAAGCGGATGCTATATTAATTTGTGGAAAACTAACCTCGGACAATTTATTAGTAGAGTACTCAGAATTGGAAGAACTTGAAGGTGAAGAAATAACAGTTTTAGCTAGATGTGCTTCAAATGGGATGAATATGTCTAACAAACCAATTTTTGACCCTT
>CALCTX010000188.1 GCA_937907035.1 uncultured Selenomonadales bacterium | reverse complement strand
AGTTGCCACTATCGATCCTTTGACAGGTATGAATAACAGGTTGGTGTTTGATGATCTGTTGAATACAGTGGATCGGGATCAGGAAAAAGCAAAAACAATGACCATGATCATGTTTGATATCAACGGATTGAAATATATCAATGATACATTTGGTCATTTGGTCGGCGATAAAGTTATTGCAGCGTGTGGCAGTATTATTAAAAAAGTTTATGGTGATGATGCTTCCTTCCGTATTGGCGGCGATGAATTTGTGGTGGTAATATCAGCTTCAAATAAGGAATTAAAAAATTTGCACCGGGAATTCGATCGTTTGGTTGATGAGTATAATCAGCAGACGGTATATCATTTTTCAATCGCTTATGGCGCGAGCGGGCTTTGTGATAATAAAGGTAATATAAAAACCTTGAGCGATTGGAAGATGGACGCTGATCTCAGTATGTATCAGGATAAAGCGGAATCACGGTCCACAGGCATTATGTCAAAGCAGGGAAGTTTTGCGGGATTTATTTCTTGCCTGATATCAGTTGAAGAAGCAAAAGACCCATATACTGCTCATCATTCTGAGCGGGTTCGGGAACTGACGGAACTGATCGTTAAGAAATTAGGGTTGTCTACAAAAACGGAGCAGATTATTGTTGATGCGGCATATTTGCATGATATTGGGAAGGTCGGCATATCGGATGCTATACTTGGAAAACCGGGGAAATTGACAAATGAGGAATTTGCTGTTATTAAAGAGCATCCGGTAATCGGAGCGAGAATTTTGATGAAGTCAAATCATATGCAGGAAATAGTCAGGATCGTGCTGCACCATCATGAGCGTTATGATGGCAAAGGATATCCGGATAATTTGGCAGGAGAGGATATTCCGTTGGGTGCCCGGATAGTTGCGATCGCTGATTCTATTGATGCTATGACGAGCCGGCGGGTTTATCGTGATGCACTGTCTCTTGATTTTTGCCGGGAGGAGATAGTTAAAAATCTTGGGGTTATGTATGATCCGGCAATAGGGCGGGTTACGCTTAATCATTGGGAGGAAATAGTCGAGATATTATTGGCTCATTCAGGAGAAGAGCAAAAGGCCGATTGAGAGTTTTAAAGGCAATACAATGCAAGTTTGTAAACAATGTTTTGCAAACTTGCATTTTTTTTACTGCGTCGTCCCTTGTGTTTAGCGGGAGTTTGTGGTAATATGTTTTGTATGGCGTATTGGGCATGGGCGAAGTGTCGGCTTTTGTCGGCAGCAAGCCAGCCTGCAAAAATAAAAGAAAAGTTTTTAGGAGGTCATTTCAGACAATGAAAGTCAAGGCAGAAAAGGGCGACAATCAGCAGGTCGTTTTGGAAATTGAAGTAGCAGCTGAAGATTGGGAAAAGGCAATTAAGCAGGCAGTGCAGTCTATTGCAAATCAGGTAAAAATCCCTGGTTTCCGCAAGGGCAAGGCACCGCGTAAGATAATTGAAAAGCAGGTTGGCAAGAAGGCTATTCTTGATGAAGCATATGAAAAGGCAGCTCCGGCAGCATTCCAGGCTGCATTGGCTGAGCAGAAGATAGAATTGGCAGCATTCCCTGATTTTGAAACAGTTACCCTTGAGGAAGACAAGCCGCTTGTGTTCAAGGCAACAGTTACTCCGAAACCTGAGGTTAAGCTCGGAGAATATAAGGGCCTTAAGA
>CALCTX010000187.1 GCA_937907035.1 uncultured Selenomonadales bacterium | reverse complement strand
TGATGAGATTTTGGAAGCGTTGGAGAATAATCGTGTAACTTATGGAATCGATAAGGATGCCATAAGTAAAGCGCTTGAAGGAACAACGGATTTTTTGGCAGCAAAGGGAACTCCGCCGGTTAAAGGTGAGGATGCACGTATAGTAAAGATGTTTGACCTTGGTGAAAAAGGGCGTCCGGTAAAGAACGAATATGATCAAGTAGATTATAAAAATTTGAATTTGTTCGTTATAGCCAGAGCCGGGCAACGTTTGGCAGAGCGTATACCTCATACGGCTGGGACACCGGGAACAAATGTATTTGGAGATTCGTTGCCGGCAAAACCCGGTAAACCTAAACCGGTACCGGCAGGGAAAAATACAGCGATAGAAGAAGAAAATTTCGTCGTTGCAACCATTGACGGACAAATTGTAGATGCCAACAATAGAATTAGCATTGATCCGCAATTGATGATAAAAGGGGATGTCGGGGTTTCAACAGGTAATATTGATTTTGCCGGTGCAGTGAAGGTCGGAGGTTCGGTTCAAGCAGGCTTTATTGTTAAAGCTACCGGCGACATTGAGATTAATGGCATGGTAAGCGGAGGAATTGTTGAAGGTCGTAATATATTCATAAAAGGCGGAATTCAAGGCCAGAACCGTGGCATAATCAAAGCCACGGAAGATGTTCGGGCAACTTTTGTTGAGAATGGTGAAATAGAAGCAATCGGTTCTATTTATATTACTGATGTCAGTCTGCATTCCAATTTGCGTGCCGGCAAAGAAATTTGCGTTGAGGGTAAAAAAGGATTGGTTACCGGCGGTATTTTGGCAGCTGGAGAAGAAGTACGGGTAAAAGTGCTTGGCAATCCCATGAATGTCGTTACGAGAGTAATTGTTGGTGTAAATCCGATGTTGCAGCGCAAATACCAGGATACTTGTCGTGAGTGTGCGGATGCAAAAAGGCGATTGCAACAGATAACCAATTCGTTAAATACTTTGGGAAAGATAGATCTGACCAAGTTGCCGGAACAGCGCGCTAAGCAGATCAAAGTGTTGATGCAGTCACAATTCCCTCTTGCCGGACTTGTTGAGCGCAGTGAAACGGCGATCAAACAGATGGAAGAAGAAATTGAAAAAATGAAAAATGGCCGGATAAAGATTTCGGATACAATGTATCCCGGGGTTCGTTTGTCGATCAATTCGGTTATGAAGAATGTTCAGGAAGAAGAAAAGCATTGTACTCTTTATGTGGAAGAGGATTTCATTAAGAGCGGTCCGTATTGATACGGCGGAGGGCTATAAATGGATTTTGGTGTGTTAAATGTTCAACTTACAGTTCCTAAGGTACCGGAAGTCAGCCAACTGCAACATACATTGTCTCAACAAGGTGCGGTGCAGCATGATTTTGAGGTAATGCGGCAGAAAGCTGATATTCAGTTGAAGGAACAGCAGGTTAGAGGCCGGGAAAAAATGGAAGATGGCCGGGTAAAAGATGAAGGCCGTGGACAAAGCGGTTTTCAAGGAGGCTCTTTTGATGGTCGAAAATCGGCTGATCAAGAGGAAGAACCGGAAAAAATGGCAGTGGATACGTTTCGGGGGCGGAATATTGATATCCAATTTTAAAATTTGACGGAGCAGAGATCTCTGCTCCGTATTTTTATCAGAGGAATGATGTACTACGTTAGGCGTAATAGGTTTTGTGATAATAATATGTGCCTTGTTGTTTATTGCTTGGCGGTATCAAAAAAATGACCGGCAGCGGCCAATAGATGCGGAATATGAGACATCTGCTGAGAAATTTCGTTATGAAATGCAACGATCAGCGGATGAAGTTATTTCGCGTATGAATGAGCGGATAGACCGATTGGAAAAATTGGTTGAAGAAGCTGATCAACGGTCAGCTCAGCTTGAATGGCAGCTGACTCAGCTGAATGATGGAAATGGGTATATCGCTCAGAGGCAGTATGAAACGGTTCCGGTCGTTAAGGACGAGACAGGCTTTTCTAATATTTTGGAGAAATCTTTGGCGGAAGAAGATTTTTCAGTGGCAAGCGGAGCGATTCAATCAGTACGGGCGATAAATGCTTATCAGTCGGCTCCGATACCGGAGACTTTCCCGGAAGCGCAGCAGGAAGAAGAATTATCTGTACCGGTAGAAGAATTGCCAACTGCGGATAATGTTTCGGTATATCAGGAAGAAGCAATTGTTGAACATGATTTTTCAATTACTGACCAAAATGAACCTTTGGCTAACAATGATCTGAAAACAGCAATGGTCCGGCAATTGATAAAAGAGGGTTTGGCAACTGAAGAAATCGCACGGCGGGTGCCTTTAGGGAAAAA
>CALCTX010000186.1 GCA_937907035.1 uncultured Selenomonadales bacterium | reverse complement strand
TTGGACTTGGATCTCGCCGCCCATCATGTCAATGATGCGCTTGGAAATAGCCATACCCAGGCCGGTTCCTTGTGTACGTGATATTGTTGAAGTATTTTCACGCTCAAAGATCTTAAATAATTTTGGCAGGAATTCTTCACTCATACCGATGCCGGTATCTTTTACATGAAATTCATAGCGGCCGCTGCCCTTTTCAGTTAAGACTTGTTTGACGCTTAAAGAGATTTTTCCGCCAATCGGTGTGAATTTTACTGCATTGGAGAGCAGGTTGCCAAGAACTTGGTCGAGCCGGAGTTTATCGCAAAGAACGACATCGTCAGTGATGTCAGTCGATATAGTAAATTCTTGTTGCTTCGACTGAGTCTGGACCGAATAGACAGTTTGAAGGTCATTGATGATCTCGTTTATAGAGCAGACAGATTTTTCCAGTTGTATTTTCCCGGAATCGATTTTGCTCATATCAAGGATGTCATCGATCAATTCAAGAAGATGCTGGCTGGAGATAGCAGCTTTTATAAGGTATTCCCGAACCTGTTGCTTGTCGTCTAAACAGCCTAAAGCCAAAGAGATAAATCCGGTAATGGCGTTCATCGGCGTGCGTATGTCGTGTGACATATTTGTCAGGAATTGAGTTTTTGCATTATTGGCTGCTTCAGCACGTGCCAATGCTTCAACAAGATCTTCTTGGTCGGTGTTGTTCATAGCATCCATTTGTAACACCTTCTTTCTGTCAGTGAGAGATGTTAAACTACTTTATTATAATATTGTATCAGCGGGGGTATATTAAAGCAATATTTTTCTTATTTTGTTACCAGATAAGAATAAATAATTTTTATTGGAATGAAGTTGCGCTTTAGTGTTGACAATGCGAATTATGCGTATTAAACTAATTAATATGTAAACTTTACACTTTTGCGGTGGATATTTGTGTTTTGACGTTAAAGCGTAGTATAGGAAAGGATGAAGAAAATGGAGAAAAAATATGTTGATTGGGAGAACTTATCTTTTGGTTATGTAAAAACATCAGCACGTTATGTTGCAAAGTATTCGTATGGTGCCTGGGATGATGGAAAGATTACGGATGATGCTACTGTGAAGCTGAATGAATGTTCCAATGTTTTTCAGTATGCGCAGACTTGCTTTGAGGGTCTTAAGGCTTACACGACTGTGGATAATCGTGTTGTTGTTTTCCGACCGGATCTCAATGCGGAGAGAATGCAAAACTCCTGCCGCCAGCTGGTAATGCCGGAGTTTCCGAAGGAGCGGTTTATCGATGCTGTTTGCCAGGTTGTAAAGGCAAATCATGCATGGATTCCGCCTTATGGTACGGGAGCGACTTTTTATCTTCGTCCGTATATGTTTGGCTCGAATGCAGTTATCGGTGTAAAGCCGGCTGAAAATTATCAGTTCCGTATTTTTGGTACACCGGTTGGACCGTATTTCAAGGGCGGGGTAAAACCGCTTGTTCTCAGAGTGTGTGATCTTGACCGTGCTGCTCCACATGGTACCGGTCATGTAAAGGCTGGCCTTAATTATGCAATGAGTCTTCGGGCAATTGTTGATGCGCATAATCAGGGGTTTGATGAGAATCTGTTCCTTGATCCTGCGACACATACTTACGTTGAGGAGACAGGCGGAGCTAATTTCCTCTTTGTAACGAAGGATAATACTATTGTAACGCCGAAGTCTGACAGTATTCTTCCATCAATTACCAGACGTTCGCTTATTTATGTAGCGGAACATTATCTCGGCCTTAAGGTTGAGGAACGCAAGGTTCCTCTTGAAGAGGTTAAGGATTTTGTTGAGTGCGGTCTTTGTGGTACAGCAGCCGTTATTACAACGGTTGGCAAGATCAATGATCATGGTAAAGAGATTTGTTTCCCGAACGGACAGGGCAAGATGGGGCCGATCACCCAGAAGCTGTATGATACGCTTACTGGCATTCAGATGGGCAGAATCGAAGCTCCTGAGGGTTGGATCAAGGTCGTTGAATAAAATCAGGTTTACAGAGGGGCTGCCGTGTGTAATAAATAGCTGCCATTCCGGACTTGATCCGGTATCCTAAAGTGCAACGCTGTACTTTGGGATGCTGAATCAAGTTCAGCATGACGGGCTAAAATCTTTACATGTGGCAGACCCCTATTTTTGTATACCGATATACACAATACATAAAATAATTCTTGTGGTTTATGGGCATAAAAGATAAAATATAACTAATTGTAAGTAATTTTAACCGAGGTGTCGGTTTTTTGTTAGGAGGAAACGGCGTGAAAGAAAGAGAGAGTATGTGGGAAGCATATCTCAGACGGGGAATGAGCCGACGCAGCTTTTTGAAGGGCTGTGTTGCGCTGACATCTTTGATGGGTCTGAGTACAGATATGGTTTCGAAGGTAGTTGAAGCTGCCCAGGCAAAGCCGTTACCGGTTGTTATATGGTTGCACGGGCAGGAATGCACGGGTTGCAGCGAGTCGTTTATCCGTTCCGGAGCACCGATGACTTCGGAAGTGGTGCTGAATGATATAGCTCTGGAATATGATCATCTTTTGTCGGCTGCTTGCGGGGAACCGTTTGAAGAGCATCTTGAGGCATTGATGAAAAAGTATCATGGAGAATATATTTTGGCTGTCGAGGGAGCAGTGGCTACTGGCGAAAGCGGTATTTATTGTATGTCGGGAGGCCGTCCGTTTGTCGATATATTGCAGCGGGCCGCGAAGGGCGCAAAAGCTGTTATCGCTT
>CALCTX010000185.1 GCA_937907035.1 uncultured Selenomonadales bacterium | reverse complement strand
TTAAAGTAATCGATCGTCTGGGCCGTGAACGAGGCCATGCCCCAGTCGAGCTGACGGCGCGTCATTTTCAAAGTCATAATGTCAGGCAGTTGTTAGTAGCTAATCGCCATTATAAACGGGCGGAGCAGTTCGCTGCCGAATTTGGCGGGATTGCGGTTTCGCTGCGGGAGGTATTTCAGCGTTCAGAAACAGCAGATGTTGTTGTTACATCAACCGGTGCGCCGCATTATGTAATTTATTCAAATGATATAAGAAAATTGATGCTAAAGCGCAACGGGAAACCGTTGTTTATTATTGATATTGCTGTACCGCGGGATGTTGAACCGGCAGTGGCCGAAATTGAAGGGGTTACCTTGTATAATATCGATGATTTGGCCGAAATTGTTGACGAGCATAAACAACAACGCAGTGAAGAAGCCAAATTAGCCGGGACGATCGTTTACAGTGAATTGGAAGATTTTCTGGGCAAACTTAAATATTTGTCTTGCCGGCCATTGATGTTGCAGTTGTCTGAACGGGCAAAAAAAATACAAGAACGGGAAGTGCGCCGGGCAATTAACAAATTGCCGGAACTTACGGAAGAGGAACGGCGGGGGCTGAACGGACTGGCCCGAATGATAACCAGAAAATTATTGCGGGAACCTATGCGGGGGATGGCGGCTGCTGCCGGCACGAAACAGGAAGCAGAATTTGCAGCGGCAATGCGACAGGTTTTTCATTTACGGAGCGAAGATAATGAAGAAACAGAAGATTAAGATCGGGACAAGAGGCAGCAAGCTGGCATTATGGCAAGCTTCTTATCTGGCGGAAAAACTGCGGGAACAAAATCCGGATTTGGTCATTGAAATAGTAACGATAGTTACAACCGGGGACAAAATACTTGATGTTCCTCTGGCAAAAATTGGCGGTAAAGGATTATTTACCAACGAAATTGAGCGGGCAATACTTGCCGGTGAAGTCGATATGGCGGTACATAGTCTTAAGGATTTGCCAACAGAACTTCCAAGTGGCTTGATAATTGGAGCACTGTCCAAACGGGGTGAGGTGCGGGATGCATTGGTCAGCCGGTCCGGCAAGACATTGGCAGCTTTGCCACCGGGGGCAAAAATAGGAACTTCCAGTTTGCGGCGTCGGGCACAGTTATTAGCTTTTCGGCCGGATTTATGTATCAGTGATTTGCGAGGCAATATTGATACACGTTTGCGGAAGTTGGCAAATGGGGATTATGATGCCTTGATTTTGGCAGCGGCAGGGTTGATACGGCTTGACCGCCACTCCGAGATAACAGAATTGCTTCCGCCGGATATCATGTTGCCGGCGGTCGGACAAGGTGTTTTGGCAGTAGAGGCTCGTGCCGATGATACAGAAATTTTGCATTTGTTGCAGGGGATCAATGATAGGACAGCTGCAATAACTGCTGCGGCAGAACGGGCGTTTTTGCAGCGACTGGAAGGTGGTTGTCAGATTCCGGTCGGCGTTTTTGCGGAACTGGTTGCCGGTGAGTTGAATGTGACGGGGATTATTGCCTCACTGGACGGCGCAAAAGTGATCCGCCGTTCGCGACGGGGTGATCCGGAATGCGCCATAAAGGTTGGAACAGTGCTGGCAGAAGAATTATTGTCTTCCGGCGGCAGTGATATATTAGCGGAAATCCGCTGATCGTTAAGCGATTTTTGATCGTTTGGCAGCAGGCGGGGAGGAATTGAAATGGCAGGAAAAGTCTTTCTTACCGGGGCAGGTCCCGGTGATCATCGTTTATTGACATTGGCTGCGGCAGATGCTTTGAAACAGGCGGATTGCATTATCTATGACCGGCTGGCTGATGAGAGAATATTGCGATGGGCAAAGCCGGAGGCCGAGCTTATATATGTTGGCAAAAGTGCTGGCAAGCATACATTGACGCAGGAAGGGATCAATCGATTGTTGGTTTCCAAAGCGCAAATTTATGGTAATGTTGTTCGTTTAAAAGGCGGCGATCCGTTCGTTTTTGGGCGGGGCGGTGAAGAAGCACTTGCTTTGCGGGAAAATAATATCTCGTTTTCGATCATTCCCGGTGTAACATCAGCTATCGCGGTTCCTGCCTATGCGGGAATTCCGGTAACACAGCGCGGGGTAGCGGCCAGCTTTGCGGTGGTAACCGGGCATGAGGATCCGAACAAAATTGATTCATCCATTAACTGGAGGCAATTGGCAACGGCGACTGATACGTTGATATTTCTTATGGGTGTCGCCAATTTGGCTCAAATTACGCAGAAATTGATCAAAAACGGGCGAACAGCCGGAACGCCGGCAGCTTTTATCCGCTGGGGGACAAAGCCGGAGCAGGAAAAGATCATCACTACTTTAGGCGAAGCGGTAGCTGCGGCAAAAAAAGCTGAGTTAAAGCCACCGGCAATATTTATTGTCGGGGAAGTCGTCAACTTGGAAAAAGATCTGAAATGGTTTGATGATCCGCAATGCAGACCGTTATCCGGACAAACTGTATTAGTCACGCGGTCAGCTGAACAGGCTCAGGCTTTGACAGTTTGTCTTGAACAGGCGGGTGCGGAAGTTATTGAACAGCCGTTGATCAAAATTGTGAAACCGGCTGATGAATATCGGTCTCTGGATGCAGCAATAAACAAACTGGCGACATATGATTGGATAATATTGACCAGTGTCAACGGTGTAAAGAGTTTTTTTGCCCGCTTGTTTGCCGGCGGGAAGGATGCCAGAGCAATAAGCGGAAAAGTTGCGGTTATCGGCAAAGCTACGGCCGCAAAACTAAAAGAGTTTGGCATAACAGCCGATGTTATTCCGGAAAAGTTCCAGGCGGAAGA